>CAYYSH010000287.1:0-2723 GCA_964474265.1 uncultured Anaerolineales bacterium | reverse complement strand
TCTGAGGTCAACGACCATTGTGTCTCTGGACGACAACACCATCAGTATTCCTAACGTGACGTTCCTCACCGAGACGGTTTCAAACGCCAATGCCGGCAACCTGTCATGCATGGTGGTGGTAGACTTCTACCTGGCCCATGATGCCAACTACGAGCAGGTGAAAACGATCCTGTGGGAAGCCGCGGCCACCTCAAAGTACGTGGCCATCGATCGGCCGGTGGTTGTCGTCTCTAAAGAACTTCCCTACGGCACCAGGTTCTCCGTCAAGGCGTATGTAGCCGATCATCGACACATGGTACGCTTTGCATCCGACGTAGCCGAGAGCGCCAAGTACGAACTTCGAATGCGCGGTATCCCGTACGCACACGTGAACATCTCCGAAGCCGGCATCATGTAGTTCGTGTGGGGCGACGGCCTTCAATACCCTTTTTGCGGATCGAAAAGGTTCAGCAGTCGCTCGCCAGCCAGATATCGGCGCAGGTTTTCAGCAAACAGATCGGTGGCACGTGCATCGTACAGCGGCGAAAAGCCGGAAACGTGAGGCGATAGGATGACGTTGTCCAGTTTCCACAGCGGGCTATCGGCCGGCAGCGGCTCCTGCTCGAAGACGTCGAGGCCGGCGCCGGCGATCCAACCCTCCTGCAAGGCCCGTATAAGCGCCCTTTCATCAACCACAGCGCCGCGCGCAATGTTGATCAAATAGCCGCTGGATTTCATCGCCTGCAGTGCATCAGCATCAATGATGTGCCGTGTCTCGTCGGTCAACGGCAATGCAATGACCACGAAGTCGGATCGCGATAGCAAAGTGTGCAGGTCATCGCGAGCCACGAACTCAACGACGCTGTCATCCCAGTCGGGCGCAGAACTCCAGCGCGGATAGGCTGGGTCGGGCGAACGGCTACGCCGTGTAGCCAGGACGTGCATGCCAAACGCGTTGCCGAGACGTGCCACCTCTCGGCCAATCCGTCCATAGCCCACAACACCGAGGGTCGCGCCCCGAAGCTCGGGCACCGCGAACCTGGCCCAGCGATCTTTGGGCCACTCGCCGCGCTGCTGGAAGTACAGCATCAGCGGGATCCGTCGCCGCAAGGCCAGGATCTGTGCGAAGGTGTATTCAGCGATGGGCGTCGAGTGGACACCACTCGCTGTAGTGATAGCGATGTCCGTTTCCAGTATCGGCGTCCCGAGCAACTGGTTAGCGCCGGCAGTGTGTAGTTGGATCCACCGGACAGATGGGATGTCCTCCGGCGCCGGCGGCTCTAGCCATCCGTAGTAGAGAATCTCCACGTCACGCAGTCGCGGGTACTCAAGGAGATCGTTGAGATTGTGAATGGTGTGCTGAACGACTTCCAGCTCCGGCGAAACGGCGCGGAGCTTGTCAAGCAATTCATCGGTGAATCGCAGAGTACATAGGACAAGCTTTGACACGGCTGAGTCTCCCCTCCCAGGCAAGTCTTGTCTGGCCGGCAAATGATAAACGACCAACGACGCCCGGCCGGCGGTCGTTGGTCGTTCCTTTTCCGTCACACGTCAGTCGTCGGGCAGTGATCCTACTCCCCTGATTCCTCTGCCTCGGGCACGCGCGCACCCAATTCTCTGTCTACGATCACCAGGCCGGCAGGGTGATCACCGACCATCTTTAGCGTCTGCACAACGTCATCAGCGCTCTTCTCCTCCTCCACCTGTTCCGTGACGAACCACTGGAGCAATGCCTGGGCAGAGTAATCCGGTTGCTGAATCGCGAGATCGTAGATTTTGTTGATCAACCCTGTCACGTGCCGCTCGTGAGCAAGTGCCTTTTCAAACACGTCGAGCAAGGACTCGAACTCAGTTGGAGGCTGGTCAATCGCCTGGAGTGTTACTTTCTCGCCTCGGTCAATGAGGAAGTCGAAAAACTTCATCGCGTGAGCCACTTCTTCTTGAGCCTGCAGGCGCATCCAGTGAGCAGCGCCAGGCATGTTGATTGACTCACAGTAGGCCGACATGGAGAGGTACACGTAGGCCGAGTAGAGTTCGTGCTTGATCTGATCATTCATCGCATCACGCAATGCCTTGTCCATGTTATTGTTTCTCCCTCCAAAATGCTGGAATGTGTTGAGTCTTATCAGTTGGGACGCAAAGTGATTTCGCTAACCGCCCGGTCGCATTCCCAACAGGCCAGGGTCACACTCGGGTGAGTTTGGCAACAATGTTGTCTATCAGCGAATTATACACTCATCTCCCGCCCAGCACAAGGACGAGCCGGCCCGACTTGACAAGCAGGTGCAAGCTGTGGTACAAGAACTACGCGATTGGGGCATGACTGCGAAATGCATGAACTCCCGGTAACTGAGGGCATCCTGACGGTTGCGTTGGAGGCAGCCCGGCAAAACGGAGCCCGGCGCATCACCGCCATTGATCTCGTCGTCGGCGAACTGAGCAGCATCGTGGATGACTCCGTCCAATTCTACTTCGACATCCTGAGCCAGGGCACGCCGGCCCAGGGAGCCGTGCTGCGCTTTCGGCGTGTGCCGGCCACCGCCACCTGCCAGGACTGCGGCCACCAGTTTCCCATCACCGCCCCCCTCATTCCCGAGTGCCCGGCCTGTGGAAGCGCCCGCCTGCAAATCACCGGCGGTCGTGAGTTTTACGTCGAGAGCATCGAGGTCGAAGATGAAGATTCAGGTCGAGAAGCAAATCCTGAGCGCCAATGACCAGGTAGCGGCTGAAAACCGGGCCGCCTT
>CAYYSH010000286.1:0-2868 GCA_964474265.1 uncultured Anaerolineales bacterium | reverse complement strand
AATTGATCAGTCTGATATCGTTTTCGAATCACATACTCGCACACAAGGAAGGTACGGTTTATGTCGTATGAACTGACACTGGGGCCAGAACATACCAGGATCGCGGATGATGCTTTTGTGGCTCATAATGCCATTGTCGTTGGCAACGTGCACGTTGGATCGGGGTCAAGTGTCTGGTTTGGCGTGGTCATCCGGGGCGATTGGGAACGGGTACGAATCGGTGCCAGGACGAATGTCCAGGACGGGGCTGTTGTCCACGCCGATCCTGGATTTCCCTGCGAGATTGGGGATGGGGTGACCGTGGGACATCGGGCCATCGTACATGCGGCGCAGGTCGGCGATAATGTGCTCATCGGGATGGGCGCAACGATCATGAATGGAGCCGTCATCGGTGATGATTGCATCATCGGCGCCGGCGCGCTGATCACCGAGGGCAAGCAAATTCCTCCGCGCTCGCTGGTGTTGGGCGTGCCGGCCAAGGTTGTGCGCGAGTTGACGGATGAAGAAGTAGCGGGTATTCGCCTTTCCGCTGAGCATTATGTGCACAATGCACAGGCATACAAAACTGCCGGCTATGCAGAGAGGACCGGACAGCATTAGGATGACCAATTTGGGCAAAGGCCCAGGGATGGTGCAGCCATGAAAGTCGATCTCCTGATTCACAGTGCATCCCAACTACTGACCTGCGCGGCCCCGGATGGTCCGCTGAGAGGCCAGGATCAGGCAGCCGTAGGCCTGATTGAAGGTGGTGCCGTGGCCGTTCTCGACGGCGAGATTACGCATGTGGGGCCGACGCGTGAAATTCGAAGCGCTGTTTCAGCCAGGGTAACCCTCGATGCCGCCGGCCACGTCGTTATGCCAGGGTTTGTGGATGCCCACACGCACCTGGTGTTCGCCGGCGATCGGGTCAATGAGTTCGAACAACGCATTGCCGGCGCCACCTATCAGGAGATCATGGCCGCTGGCGGCGGTATCATGTCCACTGTGCGGGCAACGCGTAGGGCCCCTCTTCGTGAGCTCGTCGCCCAGTCACGCAGGCGATTGAATGCCATGCTGACCCACGGCACAACCACAGCCGAGGTGAAAACGGGCTACGGCCTGAACCTGGACGCTGAAATGAAGATGCTGGCGGCCATCTCGATCCTCAACACTGAACACCCTGTCAGTCTGATCCCAACATTTCTGGCTGCCCATGCTGTGCCCGACGAATACCGCGGGCGGGCCGACGAGTTCATCGACGAGGTAGTTGACGAGATGTTGCCGCGCATTGCGGTTGCCGATGCTCTATTGCCCCCGTTCGCGAATATCGAAGCCGGCAGGCACCAGCCGGTGGCGGTCTTCGTTGATGTTTTCTGCGATGTGGGGGCTTTCAATCTGGAGCAGTCCCGGCGCGTGCTGGAGCGGGCGGAGGAGCTGGGGCTGGCTCTCAAGATTCATGCCGACGAGTTCGAATCCCTGGGCGGGGCTGCCCTGGCCGCTGAGTTGGGCGCTACTTCCGCCGATCACCTGGCGGTTACACCACGCGAGGAGATAGAGCAAATGGCAGAGGCCGGCGTCGTGGGTGTGCTGTTACCTGGAACTACCTTCGGTCTGGGCTCTCAACACTACGCGGACGCGCGTACCATGATCGAGTCGGATCTGCCCATCGCCCTTGGTACGGACATCAATCCTGGCACGTGTTGGTGCGTGTCGATGCCCTTCATGATCGCACTCGCTGCTCGCTACCTGCACATGACCCCGGCTGAGGCGGTTGTAGCTGCGACCATCAACGCCGCCTACGCGACAGGCGTCGGCGAATGGGTAGGCAGCCTGGAGCCGGGCAAGGCCGGCGATATCCTGATCCTGGATGTTCCAGACTACCGTCATCTGGCATATCGGTTTGGTGAGAACCTGGTTGCCACGGTCATCAAGAACGGTCGAATGCACGAGGTTCTTGGCGGGCTGGCCTAATATAGCCAGTGTACTTGTCGGCGTTGCCCCCTGTCGCCCCCCTACCCCCCTGGCCACGGTGTATGCCGCCATGCACCCTGTGGCATTGCGACTTCTTCCAGATCTCGTTCGTATAAACTGATAAGATTGAGGGTTGACCGATGACTCAGTTGACAGAGTTGGCAAATCTTTCGACGTTGAGTTGTGTGTACTTCACATTGCTCATGGTCGGCATTGTGTATGCCATCGTCATCCTGATTGCCGGTGAGTTACATGATTTCGGCTTCGGCGATGGCCACGTGGATCTTAGCGGCGGGCATGACGTTGCCTTTGACCACGGCGACGTTAGCGTTCCATCCCTGAGCCCGGTGACCATTGCCAGCTTCGTGACTGCCTTCGGTGCGTTTGGACTGATCTCGACAGGTCTGTTCAATGCTTCGGCTCAGGCGAGTCTGTTGTGGGCAGCAGCCGGGGCTGTGGTCATCGCCGTGATTGCCCATTTCGCCTTCGGCTACTTCCTGATTGCACCGCAAAGTTCTAGCGAGGTCAAGGTTGAGCACGTTGTTGGAGTGACCGGTGAAGTTATCACCCCCATTGCGCCCGGGAAGGTGGGAGAAGTAGCCTTTGTGGCCCGAGGAAGTCGGATCACCGCCAGCGCTCGAGCAGCCGGCGAGCAATCGATCCCACGCGGAACGATGGTCACTATCGAGCGCATGGTTGGCAACGTGGCGATCGTGAAGCCACTTGAAGAGTAATCACTGGCAATCAGTGACAGAAGTTACGCGGTCAGGACCGAGACACCTGAAACATTGTCACTTTGAGCCTCGTCCGGCGTGAAGAGTCTCGCCTCACCGGTGCAAGTCGGGAGTCTTCGGGACTTCATCCTTCGGGGCAAACATGAGTCGGCGGAATGATGAATCTTAGCGCGTAACGCCCCTG
>CAYYSH010000285.1:0-2873 GCA_964474265.1 uncultured Anaerolineales bacterium | reverse complement strand
GAAACAGTGTCCAAAGCTGTAACGCTCCCTGGCTCAGAAAGTTACGCCTGGTTAGTGATGGGTGTATTGAGAGCCTGCCAAGAATGCACTGGCCATCCCTGAGCCTATCAAAATAACGCGGTCAGATCGACCAGCGATCTTTACGATGACAGGCACAAGAAGCCCTTATGGTACGAGCTCGATAGAAAATGGCATAAGATAGCGGCAGAATTCAATCTCCCATGTCGAGCCTGTCACCTGAACCTGCTGATCCAGATACGCTGTGAGATCCTGGTCTGTCACAAGATAGACAACCGGACCATCGTCTGTGGGATCCAGGTAATACTTGGCTGTGAAACATAGGGAGGCCTCGGCCACCCTGAGGATGCCCCGGCGCACCACAACCTGGCGATGCGCACGGAATCGAACAGATGCAGTTCCAAACGAGCCGAAGTCCCGCCGGCTCAGAAACTTGACGGTGCTACTGTTGTCGCATGGCGCCAGACCGGATATCACCATTTCTTCGGGGTACGCCACCAGCAGGGCAATGCTTTCGTCGCCACGGAGGTGAACCCCTCCAAAATGGACGTATCCGTTCGGGTCAGACGTATTCAGGATGCTTGTCCCGTCGGGGTAAACCAGGCTCACTGACACGCCAAAGAGCGGCCGATCTGTCCCGCTGTTAAATTGCCCATCACACCGAGCATCCTCGAATACGCGCGCCGACACAGCACCATTGCACATCTGATCAGGGTCGTTTGAATCGCAGGCCGGCGTTGCTGTGGGAGTCGGTGTGGGAGTGGAGGTAGGCGTTGACGTGGCCGTGGGCACTGGCGTGGCCGTTGGTGCCGGGGTGGCTGTTGACACAGCCTCGGCGATTTCAATCACCGTTTTATTGTCAGCATCGCCGGCCATCACATTGATGGTTGCGAAGCCAGGCACCTCGCCGGCCACAAACGTCGCAGACGCGAAGCCGCTGGCCGTCAATGTCATCTCTGGAGTGATACTGCCGGCCTCCGCAGGCGAGACGCTGAAGGAGACCTCAGTGCCGTCCGCTACCGCCTGACCACGCGCATCGCGCACCTGAACCAACACAGTCGTGCTGTCGCCGGGAGCCAGCGTGGAAGCAGCAGGATCGACTAGAATGGTCGCCGGCGGTCCCACCAGAAAGACTACGCCGGCAGCTTCCACCTCGCCGACCCTGGCACGAACAGTTACCGCCCCGTCACCCAAATTCTCCGTCGCCTGGAGGAATGTCGTGAAATATCCGTTCGATGTCGTCGCAACCTGGGGCGTGAGCAGGCCTAAGGAGGGATCATCGAGCGAAACGACCACCTCCGTCCCGTCCGCTACAGGCCTGCAATCCGCATCGACCACACGCCCGCTGATCTCTGCTACATGAGGCGCAGCCGCGACGTTTACTCCCTGGGTGTAAATGATGATGGGCTGAACACGCAGCGCACCCGATCGCCGCCGATCTTGCGGTGGATGGATGCGTGCCGGCGGTCCAGACGCGCCAATCGTCCACTCAATGCTGTCTACAGGCGCTCCATTCAGGTACACATTCGTCAGATTGAACTGACAATGGACAGTGTCAGGAAAGGTCAGTGACTCACTGCTGATGGCTGAGCGCGCCTCGGCAACTTTTACGACCGCCACGCGCACTTCGTCTCGCAAGACTGCGATGTGCGCTCTGGCCTGGTCCAGATCATTGGCGGGGTCAAGGGCAGCCTGACCTGCTTCCTGGGCGGCACCGACGTGCTCCCACGCCTCGGCCAGGTAGCCGGCGGCCTCGTCGCCCACCTGAAAGGCCCTCAGCGTCTGCGTGGCATTTTGCAGGATGCTCACAGCGACGAGCGACTGTTCCAGGTATGGTGCCATCGCGAAGCGGCTGTCAGCTTCCAAAGCCCGTTCAGAATAGCGTGCAACACTGTTGCCGGCGTCCAGTGCCGAGCGCACCAGGCCATCGACGGCGTCGCGCCCGGTGAACAACACCTGCCTGGTGCCGCTACCCAGAAGGTCCCGGTACGTGTGATCTAACAGCGTTGTGCCATTGACATCTCGGATCCACAGGCGAATGTTATCGTCCTTGCCAATGTTATCATAGGAGAAGGATACAACCACATCCTCAAGACCATCAGGGAAGTGATCACGCGCCTCATCACGCAGCGAGGGCCTCATCGCCAGCTCCGAAACCGCCGGCGGGCCACCGATGCAGACCTGAAAATTGATGTCATCCAGGAAAAACGTCGTTGGGGCCGAGGCATCCGTGGTGACACGGAACTGAAGCCGGGCGCGCCGGCCGGCCAGCGCCTCCATCTCTGCCGGATCGAAGAACCGCACCCGGCGATACCACTGCCCGATCACATTTTGATTGCTCAGTTGGATCAGATTGACAAGCACCTGACCCTGCTCGTCGAGAAACTGGACGGAGAAGTGATCTGCCGGTGGATTGCTGGTATCATCGGTCTCGACGCGATAGAAGAAAGTGAGACTGATGTTGGTGGGGTAGTCAGGGAAGGAAATCCACTGCCAGAGGCGATCATCCGCGTTGTCAGCACCGCCTAGCCGCGCACCGTAGAGGCCGTGAAATGCAGCTTCAGGTACGATGAGTGCGGAGCCGGTGGCACTCTGCATTTCCCAGCCGGCGGTGCCCTGTTCGAAATCCGGATTTATGACCTGTTGCCCACAGGTCTGCGCCATGGCGGGAACGATGGCCGGCGCAGTGCCCAGGACACCAAAGCCTATCGTCAATAAGGCTGCAACGATGCAGACGACCCAGAAGCGGCGAGCCCGAGTACTCAAATTTCTGTGGATCATGATAGCCGGCAAGATTATAGCAGTTTTTCGAACAGCACGCAACGACCCAATACCAGCCGGCCACAGATGCCGAT
>CAYYSH010000284.1:0-2880 GCA_964474265.1 uncultured Anaerolineales bacterium | reverse complement strand
CCAGATCCGAAGCCACCTGACGTGGAGAGCACTGCCAGGTTGGCAGAGATGGAATACCACTCCAGATTCAAGAGCCTGGGGCGAACAGCACAGTGGCTATCGGAATTTAGATTACTTTGTGCGCGTAGCACTCTTGGCGGGTATATCGTTAGTATTGATGTCACCATGGCTCCTGCGCCTCTGGGCTGCCCTGGTACCAACAGGTCGAGGGGGTGGTTGGTTTCGCGGCCCTGCCTCGTTTAATGCTGTACCGCGTGCGCTCCTCGACATTGGTTACGATCGGGTCTTGCTCCGCCTAGCTGTGCTCAGCCTGCTCTTGGGGTTCGTATGGTGGAAGCGGCTATCAGTTCTAATTAGCCTTTGGGTAGCAGTTGTTGTGCTGGCTGCCAACCCGAACTTGCTTGGCCGTCAGGAGACCTGGCTATTGAGCAATGCCGTGCTGGTAATTACGTTGTTTCTGCCTGTGAGTCTTCTCACCGGTGCTCTTGCTGGCTCTGTGGCTGACATCATCCTGGCGCGAGCTGGTGGCCGGTGGAAGCCGGCGGTGGCAGCAGTGATGGCCGGCGTGTTATTCCTGGTCGTCCTGGCTGGCGCCTGGAACTCGCTGGATATTGTCAACCCGGTAACGGTTCTCGCAACACAAGACGACATAACTGCTATGCGCTGGATTGAGCGAAACACGGAGCCCGATGCCGGCTTCATAACTAACATTCGCATATGGCAATATGGAACTTACATGGGTGCTGACGGAGGGTATTGGATCCCCTTGCTGACCGGCCGTCGTACGCTTGTTCCACCTGTACTATACTCATTCGGATCGCGAGAGGCTTATCTCCGGGTTCAGGAAGAGCTAGACGTACTGGCTGGTGTCTCGGGGGCACGAGACCAGAGGCTAAAAGACCTGATGAGTAGACATAATTTGGAATATGTGTATCTGGGGGCGAAGGGTGGTCAACTGGATCCCAAGGAATTTCTGGCTGACCCGGCTTTCTACCCGGTCTACTCCAATGGGGCGGTCTGGATCTTCCGAATCCGGTGAAAAAGGGCCGGCGAATCGAACCAGGGGGTTGTACGTCGTACACACTAGAAATAGCGGTGCTTTTCACGTTTTTTCGTGGACCGAGCGCCGAAAGCGGGTTAGCCGCGAGTTTCTATCCCTGCCAAGCACCTTAACGACACGATTGAGGATATCATTATGGGGCGACTTCAATTCGAGGATTTCGAATTGCGCATTGGCCGCGGCCACGGGGGGGCTTATCCAACGTGGGTGGTACATTCACCAGCCGGCGAGGCCAATGGGACATTTACCCTGCCCTTTGGCCCCAAACGGTTAAAGGATATTAAGACCCTCGTTGAGCTGGCGATGCTCCGCTCTCGCCAGCGCACGCGTGCCGCGCTGTCATCGGAGCTGCGCGAATTAAAAGCTTTTGGCGGCGACTTGTTCGATGCGCTGTTTCGGGATGCCGTCGGTGCGGCCTTTGACACCAGCCAAAACCTCGCATTGAGCCGGGGTAAAGGTCTGCGGCTTAAGCTGCGGATTGAGCCTGGCGAACTCATCGACCTGCCGTGGGAGCTTCTGTACGACAAAACGGCGCGTCGCTTTGTGGCTCTCTCTGCTCGTACGCCCATGGTGCGGTATGTAGAAGTAGAAGCACCGTTGCCTCCGCTTCAGCTTACACCACCGCTGCACCTGCTGGTCGTGATTGCCAGTCCATCCGACTACGCACCTCTGGACGTTGAGCGCGAAACAAACCGCATCCGCCTGGCATTGGGTGAGTTGATTAGCCGCGGGCTGGTCGAAGTTGACTTCTTGCCGAACGCGACGGTACCGGCGCTGCAAAATCGACTCCGCGAGAATTCAGTTCATATTCTCCATTTTATTGGCCATGGCGGCTATTTTGAGGAGCGAGAGTCGGGTGTTCTCGTATTCGAGGACGAGCACGGAGAGGGCCGGCGTGTCCACGCAGATCAACTCCGCCATCTGTTTGGCGATGTATTGACGCTGCGTCTGGTTGTATTGAATGCATGCAGTGGCGCTCGAGGGTGGGATCGCGAACAGGACCCACTCAAAGCCTACCCCGGCATTGCGGAGTCGCTCGTGTATGAGGGCATTGCCGGCGTCGTGGCCAATCAATTCGAGGTCACGGATGAGGCTGCGATCATTTTCGCGCGTGAACTCTATAGCGCGCTGGCCGATGGGTTTCCGATTGATGCTGCAGTAGCTGAAGCCCGCAAAGCCATTGATCTTTCGCTCAAGAACACCGTTGAGTGGGCGTCCCCAGTGCTGTATTCTCGGGCCCCAGACGGGCTAATTTTCGACCTACCAGAGATTGCGCATGAGACGCCGGTTGTTACTGCAGAGGCTGAGCAGGTTGCCGGTGCTGAACCGGTCTCAACCCCGGCTGCTGGCGTCGATAACCTCGCAGAGTGGGTATCTCAAGGTATGGATCGGTCCAATGATGGCGTGTTGGCCCGTCCTCTCTCGAAACTGGGCTCAATCTGGCACGGGAGAGGGATCAGCGCCCATTTACGGCTGGTGGCGCTGAGCCTGCTAGGTGCATTATTCTTCATGTTCGGCTTCGCTGCCGCCAGTGCGTTCCCGCGCCTGGCCGGCTCGCGAATAGTGCCAACGCTTGCCGTCGTACCTTCGCCAACCGTGACGACCACGCCCCTCCCCACACTGACGCCAACGGGCACCGTGGGATCGCCAACGCCGTTCGCCTCGCCAACCGCGAACCCGACTGCCACGGCCTCGCTGACGGCCACGCGGACACCAGTGTTTACACCCAGGCCTTCAGCCTCGCCGGCCATTATCATTGCAACCGATGAGGACTATTCGCGCTATAACTTGCGGGCTGGGCCATCAACTCAATGTACGGT
>CAYYSH010000283.1:0-2968 GCA_964474265.1 uncultured Anaerolineales bacterium | reverse complement strand
CGCGGTCAAAGTCGCTGGTGTAGTGACGCGACCGGGCATACTTCAGTGCCTGGTCTCCGTCCATGTGATAATGACCGACATCAAATTGAACCGTTTGGTATCGACAGTCGTCTGTAGGGTAGCGGTCATCCCAAATCGGTTCCTCAACATCGATGTCAATGCCACCCAGTGCATCAATAACCTTGCGGAATCCGTCGAAGTTAATGCGGATGTAGTAGTGAACCGGGACTGCAAAGTTATCCTGGATGGTGCGCTTGGCCAGGGCCGGCCCGCCACCAGGATAGTTGTACGCATCGCCGAAGAAGTGGGCCGCATTCAATCGATTGGGGCCGAAGGTGGGAATCTCAACCCACAAATCTCGTGGGAAAGACAACATCGATGCAGTCTTGGTCTCAGGATCGAGACCAACGAGGATCATGGTATCCGTTCGCCAGGCACCACCGGTATCTTCACAGGCCCGCTGGTCAACACCGAGCAGGAGGATATTGACACGACCCTGGTCCCAGGATGGAGGTGTCGGCACTATTTCCGGTGCTTGAGGCTGGTCTTGACCGGGTTCGGACAAGTTGCGAACAGCCTGTTGCCCGGGCAGAATGTCAGTCAGCGTCTGCACTCCTGGTACGGACTGATTGGCAACCAAAGCGCGCATCGTGCCGAAAAACAGGTACGCGAAATACAGTCCGCCGGCAATGTACGCCAGAAACAGGAGCGTGAAAAAGACCTTGCGCAAAAAGGACGAGGATGAACCTCTGTCACTGTGATTGCTCATATGCCAAACATATCGTGCGCTTGAGTTGTCATCAGATGGCGGAATTATACCACACAGCTCCCACAGAACAAAAAGGCCGGCCATCCAGCGATTTCCGCTCAAAGACGGGGTAAAAGTCACGTTTGACTTTTAAGCGCATGCCGGCTATAGTTTTTGATTGCCCAATATGGGTCCAAGGAGGAGCCATTGATGAGCGAACTTGGCCAGATGCTGCGAGAGACTCGAGAATCCATGGGCATCTCGCTGGCCGAGGCAGAAGAAGCAACCAAAATTCGCAAAAAGTATCTCCAGGCGCTGGAAGACGGTAACTACGACGTCCTACCGCCGGCTGTATATGTGCGCGGTTTCCTACGCACCTACGCTACCTACCTCGGTCTCGATCCAGAGGCAGCATTGGCCATGTATCGTGACGGGGCTCAAATACACACAACCCCAAAAGAACCACAGATCATCTCAGAGCCGCTGGTACCATCCTCGCCGATTAATTGGGAACTGATAGCCGGCGTGCTCATGCTTGTCGCTGTTGGGGTCATCCTGGTCGTAGTCTATCGCCAATACATTGCCCCTCTGGCTGCCCAGCCGGCCACACCATCACCGCCTACAGTGACAGTTGAGGAACCGGCACTGGCAGCCGCCGAGACCCCGGTTCTTGCTGTGAGTGACGCTTCCACAGCCTCACCAACGCCCGAACCGTCACCCACGCCACCACCACCGACGCCTGAGCCGCCAACCCCTACGGTCACACAAACTCGCCAACCCACAGCAACGTGGACAGCAACACCGGCTCTGACCCAGGCACTCACCCTGCGCTTGAACGTTACTGCACGCTCCTGGATTCGCGTCGTGTTGGACGGGCAAACCGCGTTTGAAGGCACTGTCACACCCGGCGAGGAACGGGTCTGGCAGGCCAGGCGCGAAATCCAGATGCGGACTGGCAATGCCGGCGGCCTGATCGCAACCATCAACGGCCAGGAACTGGGTGCCCTGGGCAGCTCTGGCCAGGTGCTTGACTACGTCTGGCGCCTTTCCGACACCGGCCAGATCATGATGGCCACACCCACGCCCTGAACAAAAGCGCCCCATGGCATGGGTTAAAGTAAAGAACTGAAACGACTCTGACAAGATCTCACCCTGGCCTTAGACTCCACTCCAGTTTGATGTAGAGGCGACATGCGATACTATCTGTTAACACTTGGATGCCCGAAAAACGTTGTAGACTCTGAAGGCATGGCCCATCTGCTTGGGCAGGCCGGCCACATTCCCATTGAAACACCTGAGGATGCAGACGTCCTCATTGTGAACACCTGCGGCTTTATCGGCCCCGCCAAAGACGAATCCATCGCAGCGCTCCGGGAACTGGGCGAAATCAAACGCAATGGCCAGCTCCTGATCGCTGCCGGCTGCCTGGTCCAAAGAGATAACGGCGAGTTGATGCGAGATGTTCCCCAGATCGACGCTGTGCTGAGCACGCGCCGCTGGTACGAAATCGTCGATCTGATCGGACGCCTACGCAATCAGAGCTATGGCGACATCCCTGACGACGGCTGGGTCAACCCCATCGACCTTTCGCTGCCCCGACAGGCCATGGGCGCCAGCGCATACCTCAAAATTGCCGATGGATGCAGTGCACCCTGTAGTTTCTGCACCATCCCGGGGATCAAAGGCCCATGGCGCAGCAAACCGGTCGAGCAGGTAGTGCGCGAAGCACGCCAGCTCGTTGAGCAGAACGTTCTGGAAATCGTGCTCATCGCCCAAGATACCACCGCCTACGGATACGATCGGGGCGAGCGCGACGCCCTGGCCCTGCTCATTGACCGCATCGTTGAGGCCGTTCCGGAACTGCCCTGGCTGCGGGTGATGTACGCCTACCCGGGTCGCGTCACCCCCCGGCTGGTGGAGACCATGGCCAGACACCCACAGGTGTGCCACTACATCGACATCCCGCTGCAGCACGGTCACCGGGATGTGCTGCGGCGCATGAAACGACCGAGTGATTGGGTGGCAAAAGAGACGATACGCCGGCTCCGCGAAGCCATGCCCGACATCGCCATCCGCACCGGCTTCATCGTGGGCTTTCCGGGCGAGACCGAAGAGGAGTTCCAGGGATTGTTGGACTTCATCGAGGAGATGCGCTTCGACAAAGTCGGCGTGTTCACCTACTGTCAGGAACCGGACACGCCGGCCGGCCTCATGCCCCAC
>CAYYSH010000282.1:0-3125 GCA_964474265.1 uncultured Anaerolineales bacterium | reverse complement strand
GAAGCGGCGACCATCGTGGTAGAGGTTGAAGCTGAGGACGTCGCAATACCTGCCAGCGGAGGCCACAACCGCCGCCGGCGCTGCCCGGTTGAATCGCGTCCCCAGAATCAGATGCTGCGGGTCGCGGGCGCGGACAGCCTGAGTGGTGACCGCGAAATAGCGGTCGGCGATCATGCCCAGGAACGCCTTCTTGTCGGCCCGGATGACGTCCGAACCGTCGGGAATGGCGCGCGCGTTGACGATGCTCGACGCTTCCTGGCCCAGCCAACTGGTAAAGTGCGTGCCCCAGGCAGCGTTCAGTGCCTCAACTGTGCCGTAGCGCGGCATGAGAAACGCTTCGACCCAGGCACGCTTGCCGGCCCGCTCCGGCGCCAGAGCGATGACATCATCCACGAGGGTTGGCCCTACCTCGTCGGGGTCCCAATTGAAATCGGTGCCCTGATACCAGTAGAGTTCATTGTCGAGGAAGTAGCCCAACAGCCAGCGATCCGCGACCGCATCCTGGGGAATGAGCGCCTCCACCGCTTCAGCAACAGCGGTTGGGAACTGCGGATCGAACACATCCGCGAAGTTGGCGTTGATGGCCGGCACGCCACGGGCGATCACCGCCGGCGTCAGGTCCAGGTTGATCGTGTAGGGCATGCGCTGATGGTAAGTTGAGGGGCTGCTCCAGGAGCCGATGGAGTTGAAACCCCAGCCACGCAGACGCTGAACCACAGCGGCAGCCCAGCCGGCTTCGTCCCCGTACTTGCGGATCACGCTCTCGTGGTACGCCGAGAATGGCGGATCGGGTTGAAAATCCACGTTGTTCACGCCGAGGGAGAAGAAGACGTGCCCCAGCGGGTCAATCAACCACCACCGGCCACTGGCTTGTTCGACATGGAAATAGCCGGTCTGAGCGCCTTGCAGCCGGCGATCACCCCCGTAGCGGTCTCGATTCGGCGGCGGAGGCAGCGTTGAGGCGTTCGCGTTTCTGGCGGCGAGGGGCAGATACTGCCGCGAGGATGGTGGCGAAGCTGTGCGTCCGGCTGCCGGCAGGCCGGCCCAGGCCAGAACAGCAATCACGAAGACGATGAGTCCGGCATACATCGGGGAGTGGCCGACGGGCGTTGGATCAGATGCGGTTGATACTGGTCGTTCGTCGTTCATCCTTGTTCAGAATAGTCTACCACGGCCCCCTGGCGAAGTCTAACCGCAAAACGTAAGAGCACCAAGCGAACGGAGTCCAATATGCAGGTAACTAGGGTCGTGATCATTGGGAGAAACGAATGACGTCGGACCGGGCTCATATTCTCGTGTTAGACGGCGATGGCGAGCTTATCGCCGCCCTGCACGAGGCGCTGGATAGCAAGAGCTATTATATCGAAGTGGTAAAAGCCTGCGCCGATACTCTTAACACCCTGGAGCGCACGCGTTGCGACCTGGTTCTTCTCGACCTTGACCAGGAAGGGCTGGCCAGGATTGAGCTAATGAAGCGAGTCCGGGAAACCTACCCAGAGGCATCGGTCATCGTAGCGACCCAGCATCCCACCGCCGCCTCTGCAATCACAGCCGTGCGTTACGGCGTGCACGACTATCTGGTGAAGCCGGCCAGGCCAGAGGACCTGGCGCAGAGTGTGGCACGGGGTGTGGCGAAAGCGCGACGTGCGCGACGTGAAAAGCTTCTCCTCGCAAGGCTCAGAGATCTCACATACCTGCTGGATTTGGACGAGCCGCCAGACATGGCCTACGCCACCGCGCCAACATCTCACAACGGGATGTCTTCCAGACACGGCAATGGACACCTCCAGACACGGGACATCATTATTGACCGCCATCGCCGGCGGGTTCGCCGAAATGGAAAGTGGGTTAACCTCACACCGACGGAATTCGCGTTGCTGTCATACCTGGTCACCCATGCCGGCGAAGTCCAGGAATATCGGAAACTCGTCCGGGAGGTGCAGGGGTATGAAGCAGACGAGTGGGAAGCCAGAAACTTGATCAAGTACTATATCCACTGCCTCCGCAAAAAATTGGAACCTCACCCCGAAGAGCCCACGTACATTCTCAACGTGCGCGGGGTCGGTTACCTCTTCAGTAGCCCCGGTATCTGAACCTGTCACCACGTCTCGAAGCTACTGGCCCCCTGATCCTCCCTTCACACCAACCATATCTAACCATCTTCTTTCTGATCTCTAACCAAACGAGCGAACCGATATGGTATAGTGTTGAGGGGTCAGAAAGGATAGGGGCCAATGCCCACACCGCTTTCGAAGTTGAAGGGTGTCAGCCCGGAATTAGCCAACAAGTTTAAGGAACTGGGACTGACCACGAGCAACCAACTGCTGGCAGTGGCCGGTACCCCTGCAGGCCGAGACTTGTTGGTGGCGCAGGTGAATGAAGACCCCGGCCTGGTCTCAAGCCTGATCAAACGTGCCGACCTGCTTCGCATTGAGGGCATCGGCGAAGTGTACGTCGAACTCCTTGAAGAAGCTGGCATCGACTCGATCCAGCAACTGGCATCTGCCAGCCCTGAGGCGCTTTACGCCGAAATCATGAAAGTCAACATCACTAACAAGATGACCCAACGACCTCCAACGTTGACCAAGGTCCGCCGATGGATTGCGCAGGCCGCGCAACTACCCAAGATTGTGCAGTATTGATGAAGAGGCAAGTGCGACTTCAAATCATCGCGTGGTTAGGGCTAGGTCTGTTCTCAGGGCTGGCGCTCCTCGCAGAAGCAGGTGTGATTAGCAGCAGAGGCATTTTCGGCATGCCGGCCCAGGCACAGGAGGAAGACAACCATCTCATCCACCTGCCGCTTGTCATGAACAGCGCCGGCGCTGCGAACCCCACCCCAACTGTAACAGATACCGCCACAATGACTGCGACCACCAGCCCAAGCCCGGGCCCTGGGGTGAGCGCGACGCCCAGCTCCACAGCTACAGCAACCATGACCACGACTGCCACGCCGACGACGGCATCTGCCGGCACGACACCTACAACAACGCCTACGCTGGAAATCACCCCCACGCCTCTGATAGCTCAATGTACGGTTGAGAACGGCAGCTTCGAGGTGGGGACCGAGGGAGAAGCACCTCCCTGGATTCAGGAAGGTACCCACGCCGGCCAACTGGTCAGCGATA
>CAYYSH010000281.1:0-3187 GCA_964474265.1 uncultured Anaerolineales bacterium | reverse complement strand
CGAGAGGGATCATCAATGCGCTTCAGCAGCAGGTCGGCGGCTGCCTGACCCAGCTCGTAGGTCGGTTGCTCTACCACTGTCAACCCGGGACTGATAAGCGATGACCATCGCATCTCATCAAAGCCGGCCAATGCAATGTCATCGGGGATGGTGAGGTTTCTGGAGTGAATTGACTTGAGTGCGCCGATTGTCAACAGGTTGTTGCCGGTGAAAATGGCCGTTGGAGGGTTGGGCAGATCAAGCAGTCTCTCGGTGGCTTCAAATCCCTGTTGTTCTTTGGGAAGTACCTGGATTACCAATTCTGGCAGCATCTCGATGCCATGGGCTGTCAGGGCGCGGGCGAAGCCGGCCATCCGTTCCCGCCCCGTCGTGATGTCGGAGGTCCCGATAACGGCTCCAATCCGCCGATGGCCGTCGGCAATGAGATGGCTGACAATATTGTACGTAGCTCCGACATTGTCGATGAGCACCGCGTCGGTCTCGACATCAAGAGCGCGCCGGTCCAGTGTGACTACCGGGATGTCGTCGTCGAGCACGCTTTGGAAGGGGGTTCCGGCTTCGCGTGTGGGTGAGACGATGATGCCGGCGACCCTCTCTGCTCGCATCAGGTCAAGATACATCTTCTCTTTTTCCGGGTCCTCGTCGGTGTTGCACAGAAATACACTGAACCCTCGCTCGTATGCTGCATCCTCAACGGCACGCACCACGGAGGTAAAAAAGGGGTTTTGAATGTCGGAGATTACGAGTCCGATGATTTTAGACTGCTGGGCGCGCAGGCTACGCGCCACCCGGTTGGGCTGATAGCCCAGCTCTTCAACAGCTTTCCACACGCGTTCGCGGAGTTCTGGTCGTACGTGTGGTTTGCCGGCCAGCACACGTGACACAGTAGCGCTGGAAACGCCGGCGCGGCGAGCAACATCTTTGATCCGTGCCATTAGTTTATCAATCGGAGTCCTGCTGGCGTTTGATGGTGGTTCCTATGGTAGCGTCCCTGTAATCGATTTCACAAGTGTTGTATGCTCTGGCGGTGACATGCACGCGCCTTGCGAGGTAATAGGGCAAAGGGGAAAATCAATTCCTATTGTAATCGGTTTCAACCTTTTTGTCAAGGGTTTTTTGAGCGAAATTCGCCTTTTTCGGGGAGACGCTCTTGCCAACATGGCGCTCTTTCAGCCCAAAATTGTTGTAAACGATTTCAAAAAATCCTTGACATTTAGTCATCTGCTGTGATATAATGGGTTGGATTGAGGTGCAAGCTGGGATCGGATAGGCCGTCCACGTTATTCGCCTATTGAACAATCCGTGGCAGCCCCAGGCCGAAGTTGGCCATCAACTCTCGGCTGTGACCAGATCGTGTATCCCCGAGTCTTCACTGGAGGGAGGTGATCGGCTGCAGACAACCTTCTGACACTCGTACTCCCATTCTCACCCAAGGGTATACGTATGCCCATGTTCCCTAACATGCTTGTTGTGTGGTGTGCGTTTGTATTCCGAAGGAGGAGATACGAATGAAATACGTAGCAGCGGTCGCTCTTCTACTGGGTGTAGTCGTGGTCATGGTCGGTTGTGTAGCCCCACCTCCTCCGGCTGCACCCGCGCCGGCTGGCGAAGCAGCCCCCACACGTCCGCCGGCCGAGAGATATACCCTCTTCTACAACACGCTCTTCCATAGCGGTGACGCCCAGGCTATGGAACGCATCGTCAAGCTCTACAACGAGGAGCATGAAAAGACGCAGCTCACGCTGACTCAGGGACAGTGGGCCCAGTACTACGCCCAGTTGACCAACGCCGTCATCGCAGGCAACCCGCCGCAGATCGGCATTGTGCACACAAATAAGCTGGCGGAAATGTACCCGGCGCTCACGCCGCTGGAAGACACGCCGGCCGGCAACCTCCTGGAAATCGCCGGCATCAAAGGCGAGGACTACATCGAGACGCTCTGGAACGCCGGCGAGCGGGACGGCCACCGCTATCTCGTGCCGCTGGATACCCACATGTGGGGCATGTGGTACAACAAGGACATCTTCCGGGAGGCCGGCCTGGATCCGGAGAATCCGCCCCAGACCATGGACGAGTTCGTGGCCGCCGCCGATGCGATCCGGGACGCCGGCTACTTTGCCTTCCACCCGGCCGAAGACGCGTTGCCCAGGAAGCTGCGGCGTGCCTGGTACATCTTCTTCTGGCAACAGGGTGGTGAGCTGTTCGATGAGGGCTACACCAAGGCCACCTTCAACAACGAGAAGGGCCTGAAAGCGCTGGAGTTCCTGGTCAGCATCGTTCAGGATCGGGGTTGGAACGATCCGGGGACCGACGGGTTCAAGCAGTTCACCGCCGGCCAGTTGGGGATGCTCTTCGCCGGCAACTGGATGTACTGGACGGCGAAGGAAAGCGACGTGGATTGGGGCTTTGCCTACGTGCCCCAGTTCTTCGATAAGCGCGTCACCTGGGCCAACAGCCACAACCTGGTGATCCCCAAGCAGCCCAGCGGCGTCTCGAACGAGGTGCTGGTGAAGTCGGCGGAGGCCATCAAGTGGATCAACGAGCACTCTGATCTGTGGGGCATCTACGGAGGTCACATCCCGGCCTACAAGCCGGCCCTGGAGAGCAAAGAGCTGCGCGAATCGGACACCTGGCAGCGCTCCCTGTCCAAGTTCACAGACATGGCGAACAACGGTTGGATCCACTATCCGATCAACCATCCCAAGGGCTCGCTGCTGGAGGACGCGATCCAGGTCCAGATTCAGAAGGCGTACAACGGGACCATCTCGCCGCAGGAGGCCCTGGACGCAGCCGAGGCGGAGTGCAACAAGATCTTGCAGGGTGACTGAAAACCCGTCACTCAGGAATCGGTAATTCACGACAGCGCATCACGTGCCCCGGCTTGCTCTTTCCATGGCCGGGTGCACACGATGCGCTGTCGGCCGTTCATCCGCAACCAGCCGGCCCGCCGAATGATGAAGATTGAGAATTTAATCCGGTAACGCAGCACCTCGCCCATCCGGCGCGCCGACGAATGAATTCGCCGGCTGATACTGCGAAGTGCGTTAGAAACGCACTCTGGCAACCCGTTTCAACGGGTTTCGTATTAGCAGGCGGGCAATTCATTGCTCGCTCGCTGCTGATCACCGGTCGTCGAGTAGGAAATCCATGAAGGAAGTACTCCTGCGCGTCAGGCGCAGCAAAGAGA
>CAYYSH010000280.1:2434-3288 GCA_964474265.1 uncultured Anaerolineales bacterium | reverse complement strand
CCGGCGAACTCAAGGAAAGAGTCCGCATCGCGTACGAGCACCTGGAGGACTGCGACCTGTGTGCGCGGTATTGTCACGTGAATCGACGCGAGACAATCCGCGGTGCTGTATGCCGGACAGGCGAGCGCGCCGTCGTCCATAGCTACGGTGCTCACCATGGCGAGGAGGATCCTCTGCGAGGCTGGCGTGGTTCGGGGACTATCTTCTTCTCCTGGTGCAATATGCGATGCGCCTTCTGCCAGAACTGGGAGATCAGTTGGGAGGGCATTGGGCGCGAGGTAGAGCCGGAAGAGCTGGCCGGCATGATGCTGGAGTTGCAAGCGCGCGGCTGCCACAACATCAACTTTGTTAGTCCCAGCCATGTGGTGGCCCAGATTCTGGCGGCGGTACTCATCGCCGCCGAGGCCGGCCTGCGGCTGCCCCTGGTCTACAACACCGGGGGATACGACAGCCTCGAAGCGCTGCGACTCCTGGACGGCGTCATCGACATCTACATGCCCGACCTGAAATACGGCGATCCCGACATCGCCCGCAAGTACTCCCGCGTCCGAAATTACCCCGAGGTAAACCAGGCAGCAGTGAAAGAGATGCACCGCCAGGTAGGCGACCTGGTGTTGGATGAGCATGGTATCGCGCTGCGGGGTTTGCTGATCCGCCATCTGATTCTGCCAGAGGGACTGGCCGGCACGGAACAGGTGCTGCGCTTCATTGCCGAGGAACTATCCCCCAACACCTACATCAACCTCATGGCCCAGTACCACCCCGCCTACCGGGCTCATGAGCACCCGCCGCTGGATCGCCCCATCACCGGTGACGAGTACCGCCAGGCCCTTGAACTGGCCAACAAGTACGGC
>CAYYSH010000280.1:0-2424 GCA_964474265.1 uncultured Anaerolineales bacterium | reverse complement strand
ACCAACGCCGGCGTCGGGCGTGGCTGATTCTCTAACTTTTCGAGGAGAGATCCGATCTGAGCTGCGCGTCGTTGTCGCCTGCCAGAAGCCTGGCCATCACCTCAGGATACTTCAGAGCTGTGCCCGTGTTGATGAGCACCACGCGATCATCGGCGTGGAGCCAGCCGGCCTCCCGCAACTGCTGCGCTGCCGCAACGGTTGCCGCACCCTCAGGACACATGGACAACCCATCTGCCTGAGCAGCCAGCGCTATTGCCTGTCCAATGGCCTCATCGGTAACCGCCACAGCCGTGCCTCCCGTTTCGTAAACCGCCTGCAGCACCAAGAAGTCGCCCAGCGCCTTGGGCACTCGCAGGCCGGCTGCCATGGTTTGCGCACCTTCCCAAAATTCGGATTCCTCGCGCCCTTGCTCGAAGGCGCGAACCATGGGCGCACATCCGGCGGCCTGCACCACCACCATCCTTGACAGCGGGCCGGCCACCCAGCCGATCTCCTGCAGCTCTCGCAGGGCCTTCCAGATGCCAATGATGCCCACACCACCGCCGGCCGGGTAGATCACCACGTCCGGCATCTGCCAGCCGAAGAATTCGGCGATTTCCAGCCCCATGGTCTTCTTGCCCTCGATGCGATATGGTTCCTTCAACGTCGAAACGTCGAACCAGCCATGTTCGGCCACGCCCTGAGCGATAAGCCGGCCCGCATCCGAGATCAGCCCATCGACCAGAGTAAGATGAGCGCCGAAGAGACGGCACTCCATCTGGTTGATGGCCGGCGCATCCCGCGGCATGGCCACGTGCACCTGAATGCCCGCCCGAGCGCCGTAGGCTGCCCACGCACCGCCGGCATTGCCGGCCGTCGGCATGGCTACGGCCGCAATGCCGAGCTCCCTGGCCCGCGAGATGCCGGCGCTTGCCCCGCGAGCTTTGAACGTCCCGGTCGGATTCAGCCCTTCGTCCTTGATCCACAACTGGCTCAGCCCGAGCGCGTCGCCCAACCGGCCAGCGTGAAGCATGGGCGTCCACCCCTCCCCCAGAGAGACGATGTTGCCCGGATCAGCCACGGGCAGAAATTCGCGGTAGCGCCACATGGTGTGAATTCGACCGACCAGATCAGCAGGGCGGAGGTCAGCCGCCAGCCGCTCCAGGTCGTAGAATGCCAGCAAGGGCGATCCGCAGGCGCACAAATTGTGGGGCTCGCCGGCGTCATAGCGAGCCCCACACTTCGGACATTCCAGATGGTCAAGATAGTTCGTTTCTATGGACAACTCGTCCCCCATTCCGCTGCCACGGTCATCACGTCGAGCACGTTGATAGTCTGATCGGGGTGTACGTCGTACGCCGGGTCGTATCCTCCGTTGTTCCCCCAGTGCTGCGCCACGATGGCGATGTCGCCGGCATCGATGACCCCACTGTTGTCAAAATCATATTGCAGGTTGCAGGAGGCCGGCGGTGGCGTGCCAGGAGCCGGCTTGCCAAAATCCAGAGTCCAGTAATGCCTGTAGTAGGCATTACCATTGTAGTAGTAACCAACCCCAACGTGCTCGTAGTCACCCAGAATATTTGCCCGGTGTCCCGAACTGGCCATCCACGCAGCCACCACCTGCTGCGGTGTGCTCTGTCCGCATGCCACGTTCTCCGCCAAGCCATAAAATGGCGTGTATCCGTAGGACTGGATGCGCGTGAATGCATCTGTTCCATCACTGCTGTTGTGCCCACAGAAGTTGTGAGTCCCCATGTCCATGCTGTGAGCCTGGGCAGCATTCTCCAGCATATAGTGAACAATGAGGGGTGGCAGACCCCGGCTTGTGCGCTCCTGGTTGACCAGCGTCACCACCTGTTGTTCAAAAGTGCCTGTGGCTTTAGTGGCCGGCGCTGAGGGCGCAACCACCAGCATCACGGCCAGGATGAGAAGAGCAAACGTTATCTGAATTCTACGCAAGAGACCGCCTCCGCTTTCATGTTCCAGAGATATTACTCTCGACGGCCTCTTCCGCCGCAGCGGGCCTGCAACTCTTAGGAATGAAGAATTGGTGATGGCTTACCGCAACACGAGTGGTACAAAAACGGGTAAGTACGGTGACTGCCCGGATGTGAATGAGCCATCAATGGCGCCGGCATCCAATACGCGGGCATCGGTATCCGTCACGATGACCCGATTGAAAGTGAGGGCAGTGGTGCCTGACCCGACGACCCGGAATGTGATCTGGGCCAGCACACCGGTGCCTCCCGGCCCGGTTGCAGTCCCGTAGCTCGCGCCGGCAAAGCGCACTTCCCCGACGTCCAGCCTCGGGCCCAACGGCACCGGCGTGCGCCCGGTCCTCGTCAGGAAATCGCCCAGCCGAACCTCTGTGGCCTCGAGCACGGCCGGGTCGTACCCCAGATGGAACTCGAAAGCCCCCAGGTCTGCAGCACCATCAACCTGCAC
>CAYYSH010000279.1:0-3391 GCA_964474265.1 uncultured Anaerolineales bacterium | reverse complement strand
CGAGATGATCGTTTTCACGCCGGCCCGCGATGCAGCCCAGGTTGCTCGATTGCGCGTTGGCTCGCTGCGCCTCAACCCGGAGACCGGACGGGAAATGCGGTGACGGGCGAACGATTGGCCTTCCTCCCAATTTGCCTTAAGCCGGCACCCGGGTTACAATTATGGCCATTCAGCCATCATACCAATGCCCGGGTAAAGAACCTGCCACGCCCCATAATGAATGAGAGTTATAGCAATCTGAACTTGGAACACACACCCTTTGCGTTTCTGGATGTTGAAACGACCGGCCTTGAACCACAGCGGGGGCATCGCGTATGCGAAATCGCCGTGGTTCGAACCGTCGGACGAGTAGAAACGCGACGCTTTAGCTCCCTGATCAACCCTGGCCGGCGCATCGGTGCCGGTGCACAGGCCGTTAACCGGATCTCCGACTACATGGTCGCAAATGCCCCCCGGTTTCGAGACCTCATGGATGAGGTTCTAGCCCTGCTCGACGGTGCGGTGATCGTTGCCCACAACGCCCCCTTCGACCTGGGATTCGTAAACCACGAACTGCATCTGGCCTGGCAGGCTCCCCTTCAAAATCCCGTTGTAGACACGCTGGCGATTGCCCGGAAAGCATACCGGTTTCCCAGCAACAGCCTGGATGCTCTGACTCGCCGGCTCGGATTGCTACACCCACAACAACACCGCGCCTTAGGCGACGCGCTAGCTGTGAAACACCTGATGTGGTGGATGGCGGACAACCTGCAGGCCAGGGGCGTTCGCACTGTTGGCGATCTGCTGGAGATTCAGCGTGGTCGGCAGCCAGGTACACCGATGGAAGCTCACATCCCAGCCGATTTGCAAGAGGCCATTGGCCAGGGTTGCTCTATGGTGCTCCGTTACCAGTCACGCGACGGTTTTGTGACCAACCGTCGTGTGGACCCGATTCGGATCGATGAACGTCGGGGAACCCAATACCTGGTGGCGTATTGTCATCTTCGGCAGGCTGAACGGTCATTCCGGATTGACCGAATTTTGGAAATCAAGATCGATGACTCCGACTAGCCCCGACATTCGGTTCGACCACGCGATTGACGTGACGAGCATCGCACAGGAGTACGAGATCATTGGCCGGCAGCGTTGTGATTGCGGCGGACGCTTGCAGCTAACACGCCAGAGCCTTGTGACCCACGGCCATCACCACTACGACCTGATGGAAACGGAGTGCATGGCCTGTCACCGGCCGCGAAACTTTCTCTTTAACATTGACAGCTTCTTTGGCAAAGACAGGGTATAGATCTTGGACAAACGCACACAACCGTGCTATAATTGGGGTCGTGCCAGAGTCTGGCCGGCATCCGCCTGGCACTTGCGGCCAGCTCGGACGAGGAAAGCCGTCCAACAAATTCGTACCTCGTCGGAAGCTGGCCTTTTCGTGTGAGTAGTAGACAGGAGGCGAGACGCGCTTATTATGCAACCGATCGAGACAGCCGAGTTCTGGCAAGAGGAGTTCGAGGTTTCGGAAGAGGACCTGGAAGCTCTCTACGAACGGTTTGTTGAGGACGAAACTCCCCGAACCACGGGCGAGCTAGTACATCAACTGATCGAACGGCGTACCAGGCAAGCGGAGCTAAGTCTCCGGGCACAGGCCGAAGCTGAAGGCATCGTGTACCAGCCGAAGGAGTCGTACGAGGTTGGTCAACGCCTGGTCTTCGTCGCCCTCGGTGAGGATGTGGCCGGCGAAGTCGTAGGCGTTCGCGAGGGCCGCAACCCGGAATATGGGCCATTCAAGGTCATCCAGGTCAAGCTGGACGGCAACGGTGTGCGAGAGTTTGCCAGCGAATTTCCGCAGCCCCATATTCTGAACATAGAGGACAAACCGATTTCAGTTGACGATCTCTACCAACAATTCGGGGATATCGTTCGCGAGCGATTGCTGGAGGTACTGGCCAACAACCCAGAGTTTGTCCGATATGGCGACCAATGGATCCTCAAAGGCCTTCTCCCAGAGATTCACGTCGGTCATCGGAACATCGCTGAAGCGATGATCGTAGTTGCCGGCGAGGCACTGCCGACCGAACGCCTGCTGGAGGAGATTGAGCTTCCGGAGGATATCCCTCTGGAGACACGCAAGCTGGCACTCAACCGGGCCCTTGAGGAAGACGGGCGGTTTATCAACGTTGGCGCTATCAGCGAACCTCTCTGGTCACTGAGCTATCAGCGGGAGGAATCGGCATGAGCCCTCGACGTGTACGTCGCCCTACAACAAACACAAAATTCCACATCGATCCCACATGGTGGGAGCACGTTGGGCGGGATTTTCGCGTGTACCTGCACGGTGCGCTATGCCCGGTATGCCAGGAGGAACTGTCACCGACGGATGGGAACCTCGAGCAGGTGGACTTCGTGGATCCCCAGACGGCTGAGGTGCGACGCCTCAATGAGTTGTGGGCACGCTTGTTGTCCCACTGCAGCCAACAGCCAGAGTACGTGGAGCCCAATACACCGCTCACAGCAGCTATTTTCCGAACGCTGCTCGCAAGCGGCAACCGGCCCATGACGCCTAAAGAGCTCCAACGGCGAATCGGCCGAAGCGATCCCGAGACCATTTTGCGGATTCTGGCCGTCCGCCCCCATTACGGTATCCTGCCGGCAGAATAGGGCATACACGACCCGCAACGCTCGGCCAGCGAGACCCCTCGCGCCACCTTTCCGACACCCGGTTGATACGACCTGGGGACCCCTCGCGCTAAACCCAAAACAGCCTGGCGAGTAAACGCCGCAGTCCGTGGCCCACCACTGAGGGTCTGGTTAATCCTGACTTTGCCGTATGGTGGCCAGGCGCATGCGTTGCCGGCGCACCTGGCGGAAACTGATACCTACCTCACAAATAAAAAAAGGGGCGCTCTGGATATGCGCCCTGACACTCCCTGACAGGCTTGATAATCGCTGACATGAAATGAAGGGTTCCCCTGGCAACGACCTACTCTCCCAGGCCGTCTCCAGCCAAGTACCATCGGCGCTGGCGGGCTTAACTTCCGGGTTCGGGATGGGACCGGGTGTGTCCCCGCCGCTCGAGTCACCAAAGGAACCCTTCAAACAAGGACTGTTCAAATTATAGCAAAGGCCGGCCTGCCAGTCAAACACCTCCTGCCTGGGAAACACGGCTTCATGAGGCAGCCTTTCAAGCCAACCGATCACTTGAGTTGGAGGAGAGGCAAATACAGCTTCGTGGGCACCACCGTTGTCGCTGAGTGCTCGGTGACAACGCCGGTTCCATCATCGACCCGCGCAATGTTCGTGATAACGCCATGCCCGACAACACGCGCGCGATAGCTGATCGTTACTGGCCGGCCCCGAAGCACCCGGCCTTCCCAGATGATGCGCCGGCCATCTGAGGTCGTCC
>CAYYSH010000278.1:0-3410 GCA_964474265.1 uncultured Anaerolineales bacterium | reverse complement strand
GGGCAAATCATCTACTTCGATCTGGCCGACATCCGCATTCTGAATCCGGGATTCCGTGGGTCAGCCGTTATCACGGTGACCTCAACGGACCAGCGGGGAGAGCCGGCCATCGGGGCCGTGATGGTTGAGCGGGGGACATGGCCTGGAGACCAGTCGAAAGCCACGGAGGGCTTTCCAATCGCGATGCCGGCTCCCCCTCCCCTGCCTATCAGTTGCCCATAGCCCCATTGGACGGGTGTTTTCTACCTCTGCCCGATAGCAGCCCGACGATCCATCTCCTGCTGGATTTCGGCGGCGGTGGTTCCAGGAATGCGCTCGACCACCGCACCGCTGGCGCGCAAGATGTTCTCAACTTCCTCAGACACCGGTACACTCGCATCCGGGCTCCCGATGATGGTGATGCGGCGTGATTTGGTCTTGGGGCTCGCCATCATGGCGTGGTCGTGGGAGAAGCCAACCGTCACGCGGAAGCGTTGCAGATAGGCTTTTAGGGCCTCGATCCACGTCCACGGGACGATGCTTTCTGCGGTCTGACCGAGAAGCACGTAGTGGAAGTCGAAGCCTTCACCGATGTCAAAGAGGCGATCGAGGAAGGAGTCCATGGGGAAGCCGCGGGGATCGGTCTTGCCGCGGCCGGCATAGCCGGCAATCCACTCGTGGGTGACGACGTTGTCCCGCACAATCCCGTACTTCTTGACAAGATACCGGCATAGATCGAGCACAGCGTTCACCTGCTCATCCGGCCACGGATCGATGCCGTCATTGCGGTTTACCATCTCGATACCGATGCTGTAGTCGTTGATGTCATGCCGGCCTTTCCAGAAGCTCTCGCCGGCATGCCAGGCGCGATTCGCCTCCTTCACCATCTGAAACACACGACCGTCTTTACCCACCACGTAGTGAGACGAGACGCCACTGCTGGTGCGGGAGAACCCGCTTAGAGTAGCGTCCAGGCCGATGACAGTGGCATGCAACACGATCATATCAGGCGGTTGCACAGGCCGCTGATTGAAATTTGGGGAAGGTTGCCAGATCGCCTGGGGATACTCAGCAGACATTGTGTCCTCCTTGTCTTGGGCAGGTTACAGCTTAATCGGCCAACCGGGCAGGCCGAACGCGCTGACGACCAGGGTTGCACCCAGGTCCCGATCAGTTATCAGGTCGAAGCCGCCTCAAATGAGCTGGTTGTCATGGCCGATCTGATCATGTCAGCTACGGCAGCCGGCAATTCACGGTCGAAGGCTACGGCGTCTTCGTAGCATGCTGCCAGAGCTCGGGCACACGTGTTGGGAGAATCTTCGTAGACCAGCGCCGCTTCGCCGATCTGCAGGTCAAGACTATGAAGCTTCTCAGTAAGTGCAGCGAGGTGCCGGTAAATATCTTGATCCAGAGCCGCAATCACGATGCTCGCACCAGTAAGCTCAGGCCACAGACGATTCATCTCCTCACTATACGCCGCCAGCCGGCCCGTAGTGATCCGCTCTGGGTGCTCGCGCGCGATCCAGGTGAGCCACTCCATGGTATGCAGCACGGCGGCCAGG
Source organism: uncultured Anaerolineales bacterium (assembly GCA_964474265.1). Classification (GTDB taxonomy): domain Bacteria; phylum Chloroflexota; class Anaerolineae; order Epilineales; family JAANWY01; genus CAYYSH01. The sequence continues at coordinate 1,869 of CAYYSH010000278.1, read as the reverse complement.
GTGCGAGCGAAGCCGGCCATCTCCGCTTTCAGTTCCTGGAGAACGACATCGTGTCTGGCGCGATACCACCGCTGATCTTCGAGTCGCTGTTGCTGCCGGCTATTCAGCACAGCGCCGATCAAACCGACCAGGCCGCCGATGCCGGCACCGATGAGACCTGTGAGAGCTGGATCCATAAACGTAAGCCTTTCAACAGCCGGCGAATGAATTAGCTGCCGGCCCAATCACCTGCGCACTGTCCGGTATCACTCGCGCGCCACACCTGCTATTCCGGGAGCAGGCCAGGTGAACGCATTATACCCACCTGGTGTTCCGTTGTCAACGAGGATAGACGAAAGTTGGGACGACCATCGTGTCAAATCACTTCACATATCAGGCAGCAAGCAACATTTCGTCTTCGTGCTCGATCTCTTCATCCTCGTCAATAACATGCACGTAGATCCTGTCCTTGACCCTGGCCAGGACATCACGGAACTCGTCCGCCAGATCATCGCCCAGCAGGGCATCAAAGATCTCGGCCGATACCCGGGCATCCAGCTCCAGAGCCCCGATCTCCTTCTTCCAATAGCGTAGTCGCTCCCGCTGGAAGGCCGACGGCGCAATATGGTGCCAACGGGTTGTCCCCTGAAAGCTGAACTCACAGTGAGTGCACTGCAGTGCTTTCACCTGGCCAATAGCACCAAGCGCCTCGCTATGGCGAATGACGTCCTGCGCCTCAAGTTCCCCGACCTGGCACTGGGGGCACGCCGGCCCGGATCGCCATTTCAGCTCCACCATGGCCCGAAGACGGTTGATTTCTGGCGTCAGACTCGGATCAGGCGCTGGGAGATCGGAATGATCTTGACAAAACAGGTAGACCTCTTCGCATGCGTCACAGAGCCAGTGCAAACACTGACTGTCAGGACACTGGATTCCCGCTGGCTCTCCACAATAATCACAAGTACGCATTACATTCACTTGCTCTATCAACCTTCCTGCCAGAGATGATGGCGTCTCATCCCAGGCGCTTCAACAACCCACAACCTCGATAAGCATTTAACTGCGCTTGCCATCAACACCTACAACAAGAGCCGGCCCATGCGACGGGCCGGCTCTTGTTGTCCTCTGATCTCTTCGACGCGCCTTCACACCTGCGCTGCCGCTCTGTCACGACTCTCAAAATAGTGCGTAAGTTGAGTGACAGGTATCCATGCCTGCAAGTGCGGACGAGGCACAGCCCCGTCGCAGTGCGAACTAATAATTGTGAAATTCTTCACTCTTTTATATAATTTTAGTTTAAGACTGCTTTTCTGTCAACTTGTCTATCTGACGCATGCCGGCGCGCCACTCTTACGCCACGGGAAATCAGGACGTCACCAGCCGGCGCAACTGATCAAGCTCTTCGGCAGTGAGATCCCGCCATTCACCAGGCGTGAGGTCGTGGACCGTGATGGGGCCAATGGCCACGCGGACCAGCCGCAGCGTGGGGTGACCGACGGCGGCTGTCATGTGTCGAATTTGCCGCTTGCGCCCCTCGCGTAGCACGATCCGGAGCCAGGCGGTTGGCATCTTCTGGCGATGGGAGATTGGCTCGGGAGGTGGCGGGAGATCGGGCGCTTCTGGCAACAAATCGACTTCGGCCTCCCGTGTCATCTTGCCCTTCACCAACACCCCATGTCGCAGGCGTGCTATCGCCTCCAGGCTAGGCCGCCCTTCAACCTGAACCAGGTACGTCTTGGGATGTTGATATTGTGGATGCGTCAGGCGATGGTTTAACCAGCCATCGTCGGTGAGGAGTATGAGGCCCTCGCTGTTCTTGTCCAGCCGGCCAGCCGCGTACACACCGGGTACGTCAACATAATCGCCGATGGAGAGCCGGCCCTGTCTGTC
>CAYYSH010000277.1:0-3482 GCA_964474265.1 uncultured Anaerolineales bacterium | reverse complement strand
GGGAGTCACGCCTGGGGTTTCATCTGCTGTATTTGCTCACAGGCCGGCTCGACGACGTTTCGCTGGTCCGGGGTCAGGATCGGCGCAAGGAGACGTGATGTTTCCAGGTACAGGTGGGCTGCCGCCTGGGCGCGGGACGTGGGGGTGGCGCCGGCCGGCAGCCCCAATGCCTGCTTGTGGAGCCGCGTCCAGGCTGTGTCCTGTCCAACAGCCTCGTGCACCGACCGGTAAAACACGTGCTCGGTCGGGATGAGGACGCCGAGGTACACGGCCATGGTGCCGGCCAGGCCGTACACCAGCGTGTCTGTCCAGTACAGGGCTGCAAGGAAATCACCGCGAGCGAGGCTGTTCAGCACTTTGGCCACGTCCTCGGCGAAGGCTGCCAGGCTGTCGGCTGCGCTCTCGTCCGCTTTTGGTTGCAGTGGCTCCCAGGTGAAGTCGTGCGCGGCCTGAATCAGTCGCGCCAGCGAACCATCCCTGTCCAGCAGAACGCGCATCTGGCGCAGGGCCGGCACTGTCCAGATGGCACGCTCGGGCTGCTGCAGTGACTCGCTGACGGCCTGGAAGGTTGTGGTGGCCAGGCTGATCAGGAAGCCACGCCGGCGCAGGATGCGGTGACGATCCTGGGGTGTTGCCGGCGCGCTCTGCGTAAATCGTTTGAGATCAACGTCGCTGTAAGGCGAGGGCCGGCCCCGGGCATAGCTGCCAGTGAGGCCCAGTGCCAGAGTCTCTCCGTCGTCGAGCTCCGTCACCAGGTCCTGCAGCAGGGCCTCGAACTCGTCACGCCAGGTTTCCATCGGCATGTGATCCCCCATGTTCCGACCAGGGTTGTCCCATTGTGAGGTCTTGTTCATCGATAGCCCAGTTCAGGTGTGAGGGGGATCTTGCTAGGCATAAAGGTGCCGCTCCCGCGAGCCACTTCTTTTCCGTCGGAGTTGAACACCTGGGACTCGGCAACGAACAGACGCTGTGAGCGGAAGACGACTTTCCCGACCGCCCTCATCTCGCCGCCGGCAATGGGCCGGATGAAGTAGACATTAAACGTGACGGTCAACGCAAACACATTCTCCAACAGAGAACTGACGGCGAAAAAGGCGGCATCATCCAGGGCCTTGAAGTACACAGCCCCGTGGGCTGCGCCAGCGGCGTGGAAGAAGCCTGGCCGTACCGGCATCACCACCTCTGCCTGACCCTCGCTGATTCGAATGGCCGGCTCAAAGTATTGATTGATCGGCGCAGAGAGATACATGCGTTCCAGTTTTCGGAAATGCTCTTCGTTGCTCATAGGTCCTTTCTCCCCCGACGGGTTTGATGTCGCCCGATTATAGCACACGGATAAGTGCGGGTCCATTGTGCCTGGGCTGGCCATTTTGCAGCGCCGGCTAAAACCTCGTATAATCTGTCATACAATGTGCCGGTGACCAACTTGCTGTCAGTGCCCAACTTTTCCCACACAGGAGATACTCTTACCATGATCGACGGTGTCATGATCAAGGAGCTAGTCACCCACGCCGACGAGCGGCAGACTTTTCGCGAAGTCATCCGCGTCACTGACGAGTTTTTTGAGGAGGGCTTTGGCCAACTGAGTTATGCGCGCATGAACCCGGGCGTAGCCAAAGCCTGGCACATCCACCAGAAGCAGGTGGATTGGTGGTATGTGCCCATCGGTGCACTGAAGCTTGTCCTTCATGACCTGCGCGACGACTCGCCGACTTGTGGCGAGACACAGGAGATCCTCCTGGGGCCGGATTACGGGCACAAAGTTGTCAAGATCCCACCGGGCGTTGCGCACGGTTGCAAGGTCATCGGTGGTGTCACGCACCTGTTTTACATCACATCGAACGTCTACAATCCGGAAGATGAGGGTCGTATCCCCCACGACGATCCGGATATCGGCTATGATTGGACGGCCGGCCCGCCCATCAAGTGAGTGGCACTACACTACGCTTACACGCACCCAGGGATCGGGCAACCCCGGGTGCCAGGTGGCAGAAGAAATGAACGATTCAACGGAGTTGTCTACAATCCAGGAGGCAGAGGCATTCCTCAGAGAGCTATTTCAGCGGAATGGATACGTGCGCGTGCCCAATGAAAAACGCCGGCAGGAGGTTGGCAGCCAGAAGTACAAGAAGGGCTACGAAGTTCGTCTGGTTGCCAACTCAGAGGAGGAGCTCGAGGAGATACGTCAGGCGCTCCGGCAACTCGGGTTCAGGCCGGCCCGTCCTTTCCAGAAACACAGGCAGATCGTTCAGCCAGTCTACGGCAAACAGGCGGTTGAGTGGTTTCTGTCGTCTGCGGATGTGACACGAAGATAACAGTCGGGACCCAGGCCCTCTCCTTCGTTAGCTGGAACATTGTGCTGCGCCGCATCGTTTACTAAGCACGACACTCACACACAAGACTTTCAGAAGATGCAGGAGGTCCAAAATCACATGTTGAAACGTTATCGCTTGTTCCCTATCGTGGCTGGCATGCTGTTCGTCCTGCTTATCGCCGGCTGTGCACCAGGCGCAATTGAAAGTACCGCCGGCGTGACCCGGGCAGTAGCGCCGTCTGTCTCCACGCTGTCTGCAGGGCAAGAGTCAATGCCTCGGACTGTCACTGTGAGCGGGTCTGGCACGGCCAACGCCACGCCAGATATCGCCTACGTGCAACTCGGCGTGCAGGTGATCGAGTCCGATGCCGAATTGGCCGTCAAGGAGAGCACCGATCGAATGACGGCCGTCATGCAAGTCATCAAAGAGATGGGCATCGAAGAGAAAGATGTCCAGACCACACAGTACAACATGTCCGTCCAGCAGCAGTATGATCGGGATGGGCAGCCCACCGGCGAGATCACCTATCGCATCAGCAATCAGGTGCGTGTGAAGGTCCGCGATCTGACGAAGATCGGTGAGTTATTGCAGAAAACGCTGGCAGCCGGCGCCAACACTGTGGGTGGCGTGACTTTCAGTATCGAAGACCCGAAGGCGTTGCAGAAGCAGGCCCGAGATCTGGCCATTGCCGATGCTCGAGAGAAGGCTGAGCAACTGGCCGCCGGCCTCGGTGCCAGCCTGGGGGCTGTGCGGCAGGTGAGTGAGTTCAGTGCTGGCCGGCCTGTGCCGGAGGCAGCGCCGGTGATGGAAATGCGGGCCGTTGGCGGTGGTGAGGTTCCTGTCTCCGGCGGGGAACTCAGCGTGTCCGTTCAGATTCAAGTGGTGTTCGATCTGGCGGAGTGAGCGTGGTTGGAGAATAGCGGATTGCCCGGGGCCCCGGAGCGTCCGGGTGATCCGCTAAAGCTCGTTAACGATTGCTCGTTTGTGACAGAATGGCTACTAAGTTGCCCTCCACCGCGAGACGCGACCCGAACAGACCTCATCGTCTTGATCATAACCGGCACCGCTACATCAAGTTCTTCAAACCTTATGGTGTTCTCAGCCAGTTTACCGACAGACAGGGCCGGCTCTCCATCGGCGATTATGTTGACGTACCCGGTGTGTACG
>CAYYSH010000276.1:0-3535 GCA_964474265.1 uncultured Anaerolineales bacterium | reverse complement strand
ACACGCCAGGAAGCACCGGTTCTCGACGCCAACGGGGACATTGCACTGGTGAATGTGCTCCCCGGCGAGGTTGCAGAGGTCGAAGGATTCATTCCAGCACCGTAATGGGCCGGCACAGCAAATCCAATTGGGCAGTAAGGAAGTGCTACCATGCGAAAACGGGGGTGTCTCATGAGAGACACCCCCGTTTTCTACGTTCCAAATCTCCAGGCTCGAGCCGGCAGGCCGGCACAAGCACGTGTCAGCTAGCGGAGCGTGATGGCCTTTCTGCGCAATGTGAACCCGGCCACGATCAGCAAGACGCCGGCCACAACCGCCAGGATGAGCAAGTTCTGATACGGCACGCCGCCGGTCGCCGGCATCTGCTGCGGCTGCTGCATCTTCTGCAACACCTGGGCGACGGCTTCAGAGCCAGCAGCGGACGCTACGGCGGGCTCGGCCCCGAAGCCCCAGCGGAGTATGGCGTCCTTGTTCCCGGGGATTCCCAGGTGGCAGCCGATACAGCCGGCCGGCTTGCCGGCAGCATCTACATGCCCGTCGGGCTTTATCTTAGCCCAGAACCAGTCATGCCCCTCAGGATTGTAGCCCTTGACCTTGTACATGATGGTGACAGCGCCCAGCATACCGGGGTCGTCCGTGGTCTCACCCATGAAGTTATCCTTCACGATGATCGTACCCTCGGGCATTTCGCCAGGGAATTTGGACGCAACACTCAAGCCGATGTCATTCACGTAGATCTTCACGACTTTCGAATGCGGTGCGCCGCTCGGCAGATAGCCCTTGAAACTTTCATCAGGCCATGTTCCCCATTCGGTGTAGGGGTTGGTCTGCGTGACATATGTCCAGAGGGCCTGCGCATCCGCCGCCGGCAACTCTCCCTGGGCAGCTACCTGCCCACTGGCCACGAAACCAACGAGAGCCAACACCATCACCAGCACCCCAGCCACCAATGCAAATGATCCTAGTCGTTTCACCTTCTTGCTCCCTCCACAGGAATCTATGTGTTGAAGAACCCATTCAAACACTCCTAGTGTATTACCAACCCCACGATTCTTCCGTAAGGGCCGTCACATTCACGATAAATCAAGCAGGTGGATCAACTGATGCCGGTCAAATCCCAGGATGATTTGCCGGCCAACCTCCATAACCGGCACCCGCTGCGCTCCCGTCTTAGCCACCAACTCACGCGCCGCTGCAAAGTCCTTCGAGATATCGATCTCCTGGTAGGCCACCCCTTGCTGCTGGAGGAATTCCTTGGCCTGCCGGCAGGTGTAGCAAAGAGGCGCTGAATACAGCCGCACCTGCTGTGAATCTCCAAGTTGAGGCATTGCTTCGCTCATGTCCGCACCCCTCAGGAACTTTCCTGGCCGAAGATAGCGGTCTCGGGATTGAAGGCGGCCCACGCAAACCAAAAGTGGTTGCCGTGAACAACGGGTGTAAGCTTTTTCCCCTGCATGGGACCACTAATCGCCTCACCCAGGATATTCCAGACACTGCCGGTCTTCTCATCCACGATGTTGCCATCCTGATCGATATCGAACGTCAGACGCTCACCGTCCAGATCGGGCAAGAACACCGCTGCTGCACCGACATCTCGCGATTCAGCAATGGTCGTTTTATCCAGCGCTGAAGCAGTACCAGGATAGTAGAAAACAACAATGGCCTGACCGCCAACCGTGTCCGCCACAACGCGTTTCTCTGCCAGGGTGGAAAAAGGATAGGCCTTGGCTTCGCCGTTCAACTCAACACCGACAACGCGCTCCATAGCATCCAGTCGCGGATCGATCTTGCCCCGGAAGAGGAATGGCCGGCTGCCCGGTGTGTCGTACAGCGCGTAGGGGTTTGCGCCGTAGGGCCGGCGATACCCCGTGTCTCGCGAGAGCACCAGCCCATCAGGATGCGCCGCCTTGAAGTCCGCCCACGAGATGATCGCCGCCGGCAGGAACTCCAACTGCGTGCCTGTCATCTCACCCACAATCGCCTTACCCATCACCTGGCTCCACCATGAGCCGGTCTGGCGGTCGTACATCACCAACGCACTGTTGTAGAGCCGGCCCGACGTACCAAAATCGTACACAGTACCGTTCACCTCGCGGTCGAACACCAGAGCTGTGTTGCACAGAGGACAAAACGTGACTGTTACCGGCTTGTCGCCAAATTGATCATTCACGATCTCATGCCAGGTCATGATTTGAAGCGGGTAGGCTTTGATGATGTCGTTAATCTCCACGACAATGACCGGCTCCTTGTCGTTGAGCCACTCATCCGCCTCCTCAACATCGACGAATTTTGGCTCATCGATCGGGGGAATCCCGTCTGGCGGCGGTCCGCCAGAGATGATTTCGTCCAGCGGCACAAGCGGGGTCGGTGTGGCCCGCACTTTCGCTGGATTCGCAGCCTCTGGGGACTCCGCCGGCGCTCCGCTGCCCGGTGTGTCTGTCAACAGCGGCTCCTTCGCCTGAGGTTGCGCTTCGCCCTGCGGCACTTCGGCCGACTCACCAGCCTGACGAGGCGACGCCGGCATAGCACACGCCCCCATGAACAGGTTGAACAAAATGATGAAAGCCAACGTCCTATGTCTGGTCATTGAAATCCCTCACAGGCATCAATTTTGAAAACGTCGTCAAGCCGAATGCACCATTTGCCAAATGCACCATTTTATGAATGATAACCTACGTGCGCTCGTAGTTCCGTAAGTGGGCTCACGCGGCCGACGGTCCAACAGGCGACTTGCCTGGAAGCCGCGCGTTCCGTTATAATCACACTAACTTTGAACAGGAAAGCCAACACTTCAAGAACTGGATAAACTGCATGTCAAAAGGACTGGCTCGGTTCGAGAGCTTCGCAGAAAAGTTGGTGGAGGGTACCCTCCAGCGGTTGGGAGGCCGCCGGCTTGAACCGGTGGAGATCGCGCGCCGGCTCACTCGCGCCATGGAAGATCACCAGACAATCAGCGCGGGGAAGATATTCGTGCCCAACGTCTACCGCGTCGGCCTGCACCCCGAGACATTTCAGCAATTTGTGTCGTTCAAGGACCCCCTCGAGCGGGAGCTGGCATCCTACTTAGTCGAGGAAGCTGAGCGCAATGGCTTCAACTTCGTTGGCCGGCCCCACGTCACCCTCACGGCTGAGACCGGCGTACCTCGAGGCCGGCTCAGGGTCAGCACGGCACTGGCCGGCGGTGGACCTCGTCACGTTGATGATGTCGGCGTGACCCAGGCAATACGAGCAGAGCAGGTACAAGCCGAGGCGAGGCGTCACGCCAGTGCGGAACAACTCCAACTGGTGATCGACGAGCGCACGATTCCCCTGAACCAGCCGCCAATCAACATTGGCCGGAGCCTGGACAACGAGGTGATCATTCAGGCTCCCAGCGTATCCCGCCGGCATGCTCAGATTGTTTTCCGCCATGGGCGGTGGCTCTTGCGAGACCTCAACAGCACGTACGGCACTCGGGTGAACGGACACAGCATTGAGGAGAGTATCCTGCGAGCCGGCGATGTCGTCACCCTCGGCGACGTTGCCGTACGTGTGG
>CAYYSH010000275.1:2681-3590 GCA_964474265.1 uncultured Anaerolineales bacterium | reverse complement strand
GCATGACGCTTCGGGTTGGCGACGCCGCGCATCGCCAGCACGCCTACCGCCGCTCCCGGATAGGTTGTCTTCCACGCTTCGGATACCGTGAACATCTTCGCCGACTCCTTATGATTGTTCCTCCAGGCGCTTGGCAATCTCCAGCACGGCAGTCAGAACCCGGCGTGCCTGACTGCTCCGAGGAAAACAACCTGGTTTCCCCGGTTGGGCTACTTTGGCGGTAGCGATAGCGCGAAATCGACCCCCTGCTGGACCCAACTCTCCAGATCCTCGTCGGACTCATACCCCTCCGGGCCGACCATCACCCAGCCTTTCATCGGTCGGCCTGTGAAGTCGAAGGGCCGTGCGTGGGGTTGCATGAGTGCCTGGTCGTATCTTTCAGGTCCAACCCGCACAATGAGGTCGTCGCCATTTACGCCACATGCCATGTTGCCGTGTAACATAAACCCGACGCCACCGAACATTTTCTTCTCGACCAGAGCAGGATGTCCAGCCAACACATCCCGAATTCTCTGCGCCAAGCCTTCGTCGTATGCCATTTGCCGTCCCTCCAACGGATCTCAGAATCAACGTCCAGGCAACACACTGGATCCCCACTGCGCTCCCAGCGGCCGGCAGAGTGGTCTGTTCAAAGCTCAATCAGCCCCCAGGGCGGCTTGAATCCAGCGATGAGCAAGGTCGTGGTGGATTGCGTAGGCTTCCCAAACGCTGTCTGCCCAGTCCCGTACCAGCCGCTTATGCTCTTCAACACCCCGGGCCGCCCGCACATCAGCCACTGTCATCTCACCCCGGAAGCGTGGCGTCGCCGGCTTCTCGATTTCGGGAGCGCCGCTCAAATATTTCTGGATGGCGGCGTAGACTTCGGGCCGGCCCTTGAGGCCGAGCTGGCACTGGAGGACGGTCCTGGCC
>CAYYSH010000275.1:0-2671 GCA_964474265.1 uncultured Anaerolineales bacterium | reverse complement strand
GTCCTGGCCCGAGGCTGGCCCCCGCTGATTCCAATGAGCTCGCTCTACCCAGGTCGTGTTCTGCCCCGGTGAGCCGACTGTACAGCGTGGTTGGACAGGCACTTTGATGTGGCACTACGACGTCGTGGGCTTGACCTCGAATTCGAGTGCAGAGCGATAGAAGCAGACTTCAAACTCTTGAAAGAAGTTCGTTTGCCCAAGAATCAGCGGCACATTATTGCTCTGGACCCATGCGAAAGCCAAACGGACAGGCGCATACTCTCCCACGTGTGCCATCACAAACAGCGGCATCGCCGGCTGGTTGCCTAGACTCCCCGCGAGCCGGATGGTTGCCATGCGGTCGTCCCACACTGCCCCAAGTTGCAGGCCGGCATCATACGGCAGCACATTGACCGTTGCGCCGCTATCCACCAGACCCACAAGTTCAATCTGGCGGTCGTCGTAGCGCAGAAGAAGCGGTAGGCGCGGCAAGCTATCAAATTCGTCTTGTGACGGATCAGTCGTCGAGTACTTGAATCGCATCTTGCTCAGGTGGTTTGGCTATCGGCTGTTTTCATTGCATCCATTAATGCCTTGCCGGCGCCAAAGGTGTTGTAGGGGGTCGGCAAATAATAGATCTTGTAAGGCTCAAAGGGAGAGACATCCTGTTCCAGATCCAGCTCTTCAGCCAGGATGCGAATGAGTCGAAGTTTGTCGAGCGCCGGCAGTTGTCGAACAGCAGGAAGAATCTCAGTTAGTGTCATCACTTCCTCCTTTCGATCAGATTCATCACCGCGTACTTCCGTTGCATTGGAGGTGTTCAGAGGTGTCCAAGCGGCTACTCAGTATCCGCTGCCAGGAGCGGCAACGTTTTCGCGGTCGAGGGCAACTCAGTAAGTGACGTCCTTTCGCACCTCCGTTTGCCGAATGCCCCAGCAAAGTATAATCGAGGATGGGTTGTTAGGCAACCAGGGAAGCGGCAGTGCACCATCCTGGCCTGGGGGCGCGTCTTAACCCAGCACGCCCGGCCGGCGATGAAGCGACGTCCTGAGTTCATCGAAGGGTCGCCGGCCTACAACGCAGCGCCCGATGAAATCGGGCTGGGAATGCGGCTTCACCCAGAAGCCAGCCTTCAGCCGGCGCTGCCCCGTAGCCGTGGGACTTCCCTTCGATAAACTCAGGACACCGCATCCCACGGCGGGCCGGCCCGTGGCGTCGGTCTGGCGCTGGAGGACGGTCCTGGCCTGGGCATGTTCGCTTCCGTAGCCCTGGCAATCAATCTGCCAACTTGATGGAAATAATCGTTTGTTACACCTTTGGCGACTGGATGCCTTGTCATGACGAAGAGAGTCGAACGATTGCGGCCAGTGCAGACGCCATCCCACTCCTGCACCAAATCAACCCCGGCGATGGCCCGCCAGTGTTCCCGATAGCTGAAACCATAGAAGACCACTGCCCTGGGCTTGTATTCGATGATCCGTCTCTGCAAATGTGAGATGCGCGGTGCGAGACAGACCTGCCTGTAAGTTTTTCGGTTGGCTAGATAGGGCAGGCGCGAATGCCGCGCGTAAAGCCAATGACCCGTCGAAGGCGAGGGCAACGGCAGCAATTCCAGCAGGCAAGTGTCCCCGTCTAGCCGTCCCAACGAAGCTCTTTGATACTCGCGTACTTGCTCGGTGGCCGGCGTTTGGCCGTGGCTACTCAATAGGATTCTGATCAGCTTGTTCCACGTGGGCTGGAGTTTGGGCCGGTCGTTGAACAGATACGTTATCCCGATGGCGGCGTGATACTCTGCCAGATCTTCGAGTTCACACCTACCTCTGTCGGCCCACGCGTTGAGCCGCTTGGCGACCTCCGTGAATGAGTTGCCGCCGCCTTCCTCCATGCCGATGAACCAGAGCTGTCCGCTGTAGTTGCCGTACCCATAGAAGTTACGTACGAACGCGTCCAGAAGTTGATCGTCGAACTCTTCTGTCATTGCTTTCTAGGGGTAGTCTTTGTAAGTCAGATACATGGTGCGGGCGGTGGCCGGCTTGTCGGTCCTGGCCGGCTTGATGCGGCAATCGTAGACCGCGAACTCCTCGAAGTCGGTCAGGATGCTGAGGGGCAGCTTGGCGCTCCAGGCGTAGCGCCGCAGTTGGTAGGCCGGGTGGACGTCGCCCTTAATGTCGATGGACGGCTTCTTGGCCTCCACGAAGAACTTGCGGACACCGCCGATGCGGAAGCAGTAGTCCGGCGCTTTGATCGCCCGCCCCAACCGGAGGCTGTCCTCGTGGACCACCTCTTTGTAGGCTTCGGCGTAGCCCTTCTCGTTATCCACGTCCCAGCCCAGGGCCTTGAAGAAGGGGTCGATGAACTCCTGGCGGACCTGGGCCTCCTTGTAGTGGCCGGCCTTGTAGGCCTCCAGGTTGCGCTCGAAGCGCTCGACTAACTCGAGGACTTTCGTAGGTGCAGTCAAAAGTTCTCCCCCTGACCAGTCTACAAAGGTTGAGGTTCTGACGTTACTACCTCGACAAGGTAAATTACAGGCGTTACGCGGCGAGAGCCCCCGTTCTGGCTGCGTATCTCATTTTGAGGGGTCCCCCTTCGCTCTGGCCGGCCTCTGACCGAGCCAGCCCTTCGTGGCACGGTCTGGAGAGAAACCAGGTTTTTACTCCCACAAAAACGAGGATTTCAACCCATCAACCATGCC
>CAYYSH010000274.1:0-3635 GCA_964474265.1 uncultured Anaerolineales bacterium | reverse complement strand
CTGATGGGTACAAAGGACTCTGGACGGGCAAGACGGACTGGAACAGCGACGGCGTAACCCAGGCTCTGGAGACCATGAAGCAAATGCTCAGCTATGCCAACGAAGATCACTCCGCTTTGTCTTGGGACCAGGCCAACCAATTGGTGATCGATGGCAAAGCCGGCATGACCATCATGGGCGACTGGGTGGATGCCGACAACCTGGCCAAGGGGTTCGAGGATTCCGGGTGGACCCCGGCGCCGAACAACGCCGGCATCTACGACGCCCTGTCCGACACTTTCGGTCTGCCGAAGGGTGCCCCCCACCCCGAGAATGCGAAAGCATGGCTGCGACTTGTCGGCTCGAAGGAAGGACAGGAGGCCTTCAACCCGGTCAAAGGCTCAATCTGCGCCCGCACGGATTGTGACGCGAGCCTCTTTGGGCCGTATTTGCAGTCCGCCATGAAAGAGTGGCAGACAAACACCATTGTCCCAAGCCTGGCACACGGCGCGGCCGCGTCTGAAGGTTGGGTCACGGCAATCAATGATGTCATGACCGCCTTCGTGACAGATGGCGATGTCGCCAAGGCTCAGGCAGGGCTGGCCCAGGCGTGTGTTGACGCCGGCGTATGCAAATAGACCACAAGCGCTGATGATTCGAGGCAGCCTGCAGTCTCGTTGCAGGCTGCCTCATTGGTTATCCCGGGGAACTTCATCCATGCGAGGCATTACACGTGATCGAATCACCGCAATCGCTATGCTCATGCCCTCAGTGATCGCGATTGCCATCTTTGTATACGGCTTCATCGCCTGGAGCGGCTACGTCTCCATGAGCAAGTGGGACGGACTGCGACCGGACTTAACGTTTGTAGGTTTACACAACTTCTCACGTCTTTTCAATCATGTCCGCTTCCAGGCCGATATCCGCAACACGATTACCTTCACCGGCCTTTTCCTGGCAGCCTGCCTGATCATTGGTTTCCTGCTGGCTATCTTGCTGGACCAACACATCGTCGGAGAGAATATCTTCCGCAGCATCTTTCTGTTTCCGATGGCTGTCTCGTTCATTGTGACTGGCGTCGTCTGGCGCTGGCTGATGGCTCCTTCCGCCGGCATCAACCTCTTGTTCGACGCCGTTGGCCTGGATTTCCTGAAGTCCGGGTGGTACACCGACCCGAACGTCGGAATCAAAGCGGTCGTCGTGGCCGCCACGTGGCAGATGTCAGGGTTTGTGATGGCGCTATACCTGGCCGGCCTGCGATCCATCCCGGAAGAGCTGCGAGAAGCGGCACGCGTCGATGGTGCCAGCGAGCTTCAGGTCATCCGCCACATTGTGCTCCCACTGCTCCAACCGGTGACCCTCAGCGCCATCATCATCCTGGGCCACATTTCCCTGAAGATCTTCGACCTTGTGGCGGCCATGACCAAAGAAGGCCCGGGGTTTTCGACCGACGTGCCGGCCTACTTCATGTTCGTCACTACCTTCCAGGGTGATCACTTTGCCCAGGGTGCGGCTATCGCCATTCTGATGCTAATCGCCGTCAGCCTGCTGGTGATTCCGTACCTGGTTTACAGTGTCCGAACGGAGGCCGAGCTATGAGTGCTCGCATTGCACCACGTCTTCCTCGACTGCTCATCTACCTGATGCTGGTAGCATTTGCGGTCTTTTACCTGATGCCGATCTACGTGTTGCTCGTCACGGGCCTCAAGAGCTTTGCCGAAGTCAACCTGGAGCACATGTGGGCACTTCCTCATGGCATCCACTTCGATTCCTTCGTCAAAGCCTGGCAAGCGCTCGCGCCCAACTTTGGCAATAGCATAAAGCTCACCATTCCGGCCACAATCATTTCGGCGCTGCTTGGCTCAATGAACGGATATGTGCTGTCGAAATGGAAATTCCGGGGCTCAGAGGTGCTGTTTCCATTGCTACTGTTCGGCATGTTTATTCCTTATCAGAGTATCCTGATTCCCCTTGTACGCACACTCCAGCAAATGCGCCTGTATGGAAGCATCCTGGGTTTGATCCTGGTGCATGTGGTCTACGGCATCCCCATCACCACGCTCATTTTTCGGAACTACTATGCCGGCGTGCCAACCGACCTGGTGGAAGCAGCCAAAATCGATGGTGCGACCTTCTTCGGAATCTACCGCCACGTGTTGTTCCCAATCTCGATGCCTGGTTTCGTGGTAGTTCTGATCTGGCAGTTTACGTCGATCTGGAACGAGTTCCTGTTTGCAGTCACAATCACGAGTAAGCCGGCCTCACAACCCATCACGGTAGCCCTTAACAACCTGGCCGGCAGCTACATTGTAGAGTGGAACGTGCAGATGGCCGGCGCACTACTTGCAGCGTTGCCTACGCTGCTCGTGTACATCTTTCTGGGGCGCTTCTTCATTCGCGGCCTGCTGGCCGGCTCCCTGAAGGGGTAAGCATTTGCACAAACCTGTCGATTGTGCTATAGTTAACATGCCTGGCCGGCGCCCGCTTGGTGCCGGCCATATCCATGAACCTTTCTGTTTCGGGCACGCCTGTTGTGATGAGATTGAGCAGTGACCCGGGACAATCCCAAAGGAAGGAGATACATCGACAATATGCGAGATTATGAGCTGACCCTCATCATCCACCCCGACACTGAGCCTGAATCGGTGACCGAGATCGCCGAGACGCTCAAGGGCATCATCACTGAGGCCGGCGGCGAGATCCACCGTATTGGTCAACTAGCCAATGGGAGCGGTAAAATCGTCGAGCGACCCGAGGGGAACTGGCAGAAGCGGAAGCTGGCTTACCCCATTCAAAAAGTCCTTGAAGGCTACTACCTCATCCTGCAAACCCGGATGACCCCAGACATTCTCCCCACGTTGGAGAAAAACCTGAGGTTGAACGAGTCTATCATGCGTCATCTCGTAGTACGCATGGAAGAGTAGCCAATCTTGAGTGTACTGTACCCGTAGGGAGCGACATATGTCGCGAGGATTAAACAAAGTCATGTTGATTGGCCGCCTGGGGCGGGACCCGGAGATGCGTTATACCCCTACCGGCAAGCCAGTGACATCCTTCAGCGTCGCCACGAATCGTACATGGGTGACCGCTGATGGAGAGAGGCGAGAAGCAACTGAGTGGTTCAATGTGGTCGCCTGGCGAGAACTGGCAGAGATTTGTCACCAGTACCTGAGCAAAGGTAGCAGGGTATACATCGAAGGCCGGCTCCAAACCCGCAGTTGGGAAACGCCGGACGGCCAAAGACACTTCCGAACCGAGGTTGTCGCCGACGAAATGATCATGCTAGACCAGCATCCCAGCGACAACCAGGGATCAGAAGGACAACAACCAGACGAGACCGATTCCGTTTAATTGCAATAGGAGGCTGTTTTGGCTTATCGACGTGGTCGTCAACGCCGTCGAGGATGTCCATTCTGTGCTGACGGCACCGACGTGATAGACTACAAGAATACTGACCTGTTGAAGCGCTACATTTCGGATCGAGGTAAGATTCAACCTCGCCGAAAAGTGCACGTGTGCGCACGCCACCAGCGCCGGCTGGCTAGAGCCATCAAGCGCGCGCGCCAGATAGCGCTGCTACCCTATACAGACGAACACATTCGCTTGACCAGCTAGGAGAAACAAGGGGAACAACGGTGACAGAGAGCCCTATCGGC
>CAYYSH010000273.1:0-3675 GCA_964474265.1 uncultured Anaerolineales bacterium | reverse complement strand
TCAGGGCAGGATCGGATCAGCCGTCTTTAGGTTGTCGGGGAACACGACCTCCGCAGTCCTGGCACCCTCTTCCTGGTACTGCATGAAGACAGCAGCGAAGTCTGGGAACTGGTGCCACCACTTAGCCTCTCTGTCCGCCGGCACAGGGTTGTGGGTGCCGAAGGGGAAAGTGATGGTTCCCAGAGCACCGTCGTAGGTGATGTTCTCCAGCGCGCTGATGATCGCATCAGGGTCCGTGGAGCCGGCCTCATTGATGGCTTTGGCCATGATATGCAACGAATCGTAGGCTTCCATGGCGTAGGACTCTGCCGTTGCGCGGCCGGTCTTGGCCTTGTACTTCTCGACGAAGGCTTTCGTGCGATCTGTGTACAACGCCGGCGGCAGGCCCACCTTGCGATAGAAGCACAGATTGCCGTCAGGCACGTTCGTCCAGAAGGCTTCAGCATCGTCGGCCACCTGGTTGCAGATCATGGGGAGGTCTTGCGGGCCAATGCCGGCCTCGGCGGCCTGCTGCTCGAAGTTGTACGACGTTTCGCCTGTCAGCAGCACCAGGATTAGCTCCGGGTTGGCGGCTTTGATGCGCTCAATGATTCCGGAGAAGTCCTGCGTGCCGATGTCGGCTGAGAAGGTTGTGGCTTTGATCCCCAGTTCAGCCAGACGATCCGTAGTGTCTTTGGCGGCCGGGATACCGTAGCCAGTGTTCTCGGTCATGATGACCACGTTCTTCACGCCCAGGGACTGAATGAACTTGGCATCGAGCGATGCGACTTCGGAAGAGAGTGGAGCAACGCGGAACACTTCGGGGTACTGGACCGCCGTGATGTTGTCATTCCAGGTCTCGGCGAATACTGTCGGTACGTGGTCCTTGTGGGCCACTTCCTTGGCGGTCAGACCAACAGCGCTATGGTACTCACCCACGACGCCCACGACCTTTTCCTGGCTGATCAGGCGTTCCATGGCTGCTGTGCCACGCTCTGGCAGACCTTCGGTGTCTACCAAGACCAACTCCACCGGCTTGCCCAGCACGCCGCCGGCAGCGTTAATCTCTTCCACCGCGATCTCGAACGCGGCCTTCATGGCCGTACCACCGGTGACCGAGCCAGGTGCCGACAGCGGGGCCAGTGCCCCGATCTTGATAGTGCCGCTTCCTGTCGCGCCTACCTTGGCGACCTGGCGGTCAAAATACGCCTGTGCCTCTTCCGCGCTGGGAATATAGATCTTCCACCCGATTTCAATCAAATCGGAGTTGGTGATCTTGGCGTAGCTGGGGTCCTCAGCGTTCTTCTGGTTGGTGTAGTAGGTGATGGCCGGGTACGCGAAAATGTCACCCAGGAACTTGTCTGCAAGTTTGCTCAACCAGTCATCAGCGACGACGATGTAATCCTGCCCACCACTTTGCTGTGCTGGAGCTGCCGAAACGATCGGAACGGCTACCATGAGCAGCGTCATGATGAGCAAAAGGCTCAGCAGTGTTTTGTTGAACTTCATTGTGATACTCCTCCTGGTTGGGACTCTCATCTGATTTCGAAACATGTGCATGTCGTGGTAGTGATTCGCTTGACTTCCTCGCCGTAAGGCATCCCCTCCTTTCGCCCCTCACGCTGGGTGAACAATCGCTATGAGTCATCCGGCCATCCCGCGCCGGCCTCCCTACGCGCTCCTATTTGGCACACCGAAATCCAATGTCGTCATTGGCTGTGATTGAGGGGTCGCCGCCGTTACGATTGGTGGCCAGGACGAACTTCTCTTCGTCAAACCAGCCCCCACCGCGAATGCCACGGTAGTCGGGACTATAGTGGGGGTCCTGGAAAGTGCTCCCGGGATAGGCCACATAGGGCGAGTCTACCCACTCTTTCACGTTGCCGGCCATGTCGAACAGCCCGTACCCGTTGGGTGGATAGCTGCCCACAGCGGTGGTGTGGCGCAGCCCGCTGTCTTTGCCGTTCAACATCGTGGGATCGTACTGGTTGCCCCACGGGAAGAGGAAGCCTTCCGGTCCGCGGGCGGCTTTCTCCCACTCGAACTCGGTCGGCAGGCGCTTGCCGGCCCACTTGCAGAAGGCCTGGGCATCGTAAAACGTCACGAACACCACTGGATGGTTGTCTTTACCCTCCGTGTAAGCAGCACGCCAGTTCTGTGGGCTGCCCTGCTGTTCGCGGTACGTCTTGTACCCGGTTGCCTCAACGAAAACGGCGAAGTCAGCGTTGGTCACTTCGAAGGCGTCGATCATGAAGGCCGGCAGGTCCATCTGTTGCTCGGGTGCTTCATTGGGATCGCTGTTGTTGTTGCCTAGTGTGAAGGGGCCGGCCGGGATTTCGACCATGACATTGGTGATCGTCGGCGCTGGTGTCTCAGTGGCCTCCACCTGGATCGTTTCCTCGACGGGTACAGGCGTATTGGTGGGCCGAGGCGTCGGGGTGGGAGGTGGTGGCGGTGGAGTATCGGTCGGGCGAATCTGGATGATGGTCGGGGTAAGCGTTGCTCTGGCCACAGGCGCTGCGCCGCCGGCCGATGCTGCTGATCGTGTCGGGGTCGGCTCCCCCACCTGATCTACTACGTCGCCGCATGCGATTGCCAGAAACATGGCCAGACATGCGACGAGAACTCGCTGCAGGCGTAGCAAGTTAGACACTCTCTCCTCCTTCTCCAATCTCAGGATACCGGGCACGTGTACCTTGATAGCCAATTTCGCGGGAGATTTGCTCGGCTGTTTGGATCACCTCTGGTGCAATCTCCGAGACGCGCTGTGGTGTCAGACGAGAGGAGGGGCCGGAGACACTGACCGAGGCGATGACCCGGGACCTATGATCGCGTATGGGAGCAGCCAGCGCATTCAAGCCCTCTTCCAACTCCTCAAAAGCTGTGGCATAGCCCTGCTCACGTATCCGCGCCAGTTCGGCACGTAGCGCCTGCGGGTCGGTAATCGTGTGAGGAGTCAACGCCTCCAGGTCGCCATTCAGCAGTTGCGCAACCTCCTCCTCGGGCAAGAAGGCAATGATTACACGGCCGGCTGAAACCGCATGCACTGGCATCCGGCGACCAACCCAACCCACGCGAACAACGAGACGCCCCGGCGGTACAAACTGCTCCACATTGACAGCATCACTGCGGTCCAGGATGCTGAGGCTCACGGTCTCTTGCAGCGTGTTGGCGAGCCGGCGAAGGTGTGGCGAAGCGACATGACGAAGGTTGGGGTATCCTATGACATTGTTGGCCAAGCCGATCAAGTCCACGCCCAGCCGATACCGATGCGTTTCAGGGTTCTGGCTGACGAGGCCGCCGGCTTCCAACGCAGACAGCAGACGGAATACGGTGCTCTTGGGCAAATCAAGACGCCGGCTCAGCTCTCCCACACCCAATTCGGGCTCGTCAGCCGAAAAGGATTTGAGGATTGCGATAGCTCGCTCGATAGATTGGACGGCAGGTGCCTGTTTGTTCGACATGGATGTGAAGCAGTAGCGGTTCCGAGGTTCGAAGCGTACCACCATACAGAACAAGGTGCCACATTGTAGCACGGTTGTGGGTGTTTGTCAAACAAACGCGCGTAAGTTCGTGCGGTGGCCCAAACTAACGGTTGACAGCCGTCAGATACTGAGGTAAAATCGGTTAGCTCCGATAGAGATATGAGGTGAGGGAAGCGAGCGATTTCGTGGCGCGGCACTCTTCCAGAGCCGG
>CAYYSH010000272.1:0-3719 GCA_964474265.1 uncultured Anaerolineales bacterium | reverse complement strand
ACAGCCCTGTATGCACCCGCTCGCGCTTCTTGGGTGTCATTCGTGGAACCACGAGATTCGCCACAATGTTGATCAAGATCACCACAACCCACGAGACGGCCGCCGCAGTACTGATCTGGAAGAACTGAAAGTGATAGCGATAGCCGAGCAGCGATAGCGTGGTGGTAAGGTTGCCTGGTCCGCCACCGGTCAAAATGAAGGGAACATCGAACAGCTTCAGGGTGTCGATAGATCGGAAGAGAAAGGCCAACAACAGCGGAAAACGCAGATGTGGCCAGTAAATGTGCTGGAACTTCATCCACAACGACGCGCGATCAAGTTCAGCCGCCTCTTTCAGGTCCGTCGGGACCGTTCCCAGGCCGGCCAGCGCCAGTAGAATCACGAAGGGCGTCCACTGCCACACATCGACGATGATGACAGAAATCAGCGCGTAGCGGGGATGAATCAGCCACGGGATGGCCGGCAGGCCAATCGCAGTCAGCAAGTAGTCTACCAGGCCGAACGTCTGATCCAGCAGAAAGCGCCAGAAGAGACCAACCACCAACGGCGCCAACATCATCGGCAGGAAGATAATCAGGCGAAAGACGCCCATGCCCGGCAGGTGTTGCTGCAACGCGAAAGCAAACAGCAGGCCCACGAGCATCTCAATCGTCACCGCGAAGAGCGTGATCCGCACTGTGATGAAAGTGATGCTCCAAAATTCCGGGCTCTGGAACAGGTCGATGTAGTTGCGCAGCCCGACGAATTGGGGCGCACTTCCCAGCACATAGTTGAAGAGGCTAACCCCGAGAGAGTAAAGTAGGGGGAAGATGGTCATCGCCACCAGGAACGCCAGCGTTGGCACGAAGAGCAGCCGGCGGAACCACCTGTGGTCCGTAGCCGGCGCGGCGGCAACGGGTGCCGGCGCTCTCTCTGCTTCGGCAACTGTCAGGCTGCGCTCAGCCATACTTGAGTACCTCCGCGTGCTGCGTAGTGTGTCCTGCGTAGTGCGGATTCACGCAGTACGCAGTACGCAATTGTCCACTCACACGATAAACGGATCCAAATACTTCTTCGCCAGCAAGAAGCCGCGTTTCACCAGCTCTTCAGTATCTTCCCAATTCCGGTCCTCGTGCTCGATAGACAGCACGAAGTCGTAGCCGACGGCATAGAGGGCACTGACAAAAGCCTGCCAATCCACATCCCCCAGGCCGGGCAGACGCGGCACATACCAGCCGAAGTCCAGAATGCCAATCCGGCCCAGGTCTGCCTCAACGACCTCCATATCCTTCGCGTGAACGTGGAAGATGCGATCTCCAAACTCGTACACACACTGCACGTAGTCAATTGCCTGCCAGATCAGGTGGGATGGATCCAGGTTTAGCCCGAAGTTCTCATCCGGGATGATGTCGAACATACGCTCCCACACGACAGGGGAGATGGCCATGTTTGTACCACCAGGCCAGGTGTCGGGGTAGAGCATCGGGCAGTTCTCGATGGCGATTTTCACGCCGTGATCGCCGGCAAACCTGACAATGGGCGGCCAAATCTCCTGGAACAGCTTGAAGTTGGCGTCCAGATCCTGGTGCCAGTCACGCCCCACGAAGGTCCCAACGATCCCAACCCCCAGCTTCTCTGCGCCAACGATGACCTTCTTCAGGTGGTCGATCACGTGCTCCCGGTGAGCTGCCTCGGGGTGGAGGCAGTTCGGATAGTAGCCGAGGGACGAGATTTCCAGCCCATGCTCCTCAAGCAGACCGTGAATCTCATCCACCCTTGCGTCCGTCAGATTGTCCACGTCAATGTGAACCACACCGCCGTAGCGACGGTCCTTGCCCTCGCCGGCCGGCCAGCATGCCAGCTCCAGCATCTGAAAGCCCTCGCCGGCTGCCCAGCCCGCCAATTCCTCCAACGTCATGTTTGGAAACGCAGCGCTCATCAGTCCAATCTTCATGGTCGTGACCTCCTGCTCACTGTGAGTCTTGTTCTGGATGATTCAATGCGTCCCCAGCGGGAACGCCGTCAGCCACGCCCGGGCGTGGTCCAGATCGTCGGTGCGGAGAGCGTCCGGGTTGTAGCCCCGCTCGATGGCCAGGTAGTAGCCCAACACCTGGAACACGATGGTTGCCAGCGGCGGGAATAGCATCTCGTCCAGCTCGCCCGGCACACGAATCACGTAGTCAGCGTCGCCGGCAACCCCTTCGTCACTCGCGGTCACGATCGCCACACCACGCGAGCCAGCGGCCTGCCCGGTGCGCACGCAATCGTGCAGCCGCTGGTAGCTCTTTCCGGGAGGCGCGATGACCACCGTGGTCACCTCCGGAGACAGCAAGGCGATGGCGTCGTGCGGGTACTCAGCCGGCCGATACGCCTTGCACACCATGCTACATTCTTCTTCCACCTTCAGCGAACCCTCAAGGGCGGAGTACCAGTTTGGCCCACCGCCCACAACCAGCAGCGCCTGCTGATCCTTCACGGCCGCAGCAATCCCGGCGATATTTTCCTCCTGCTCCCTCAAGAGCTCATCAGCCAGGGCCGGCAGCGCTGCAATGGCAAGCTCGATCTCCTGAGCGCGCTCATGCCGCAGTGTCCCGTCACGCCGGCCTACCTCCAGGGCAAGCAGGTACATCATCATCAACCGTGTGGTGATCACCGAGACATCCGGACCGCACTTCTGGCCGGTCGGGAAAGCGATCGTCTCGTCGCACAGAGCTTCCAGCGGGCTGTCCGGCGTATTGGTCAACGCAATCGTCAACAGACCTTCGGCCTTCGCGCGGTGAGCCGCGTCCAGGGTCTCCATGCTACCGCCGGTGGCCGACTGGGCAATCAGAGCCGCTTTGCCAGACACAGGAACCCAGTAGTGGGCGAACTCCAGCGCCTCCAGCCCCTCCGCGGTCAGCCCGGTCCAGTGCCGGAACAGAAAGGCCCCCAGCAGCGAATTGAAGAACGCCGATCCACACCCCACAAAAACCAGATGTTCAATCCGATCGTCAAGGAAACGTTGCGCCAGCGCGCTGAGCTCCGGCCGCAGATCCAGCACCGCGCGCATCAGGGCCGGCTGACTGTGCACATCCTCGATCAGATAATACGGCGGCGCGTGACGAACCTCTTTAACACCGCGAAGGTACGCCCAGAGCGGGACTTGCTGCAGTTCCTGTTCGAGCCAGGCCGGCATCGGATTCTCAACCGATGGCTGCTGACCGTTGGGATGCCTGTCCAGCAACTCCTGGGCCCACCTGGGCAATGCTACCTGCAATGTCCCCGTCTCCTCTCCGATCAACGTTCGACCGCCACCCACTCCCCTGTCTCAGCGCTCTTCAAGATGGCGTCGCCGATAAGCATCTCCTCGTGCCCATCGGCGAAAGTGGGGAAATCGGGCTCCAGACCCTCATCGCGCCGGCGGATGTACGAGTAGACCGCCTGGTACAGCGCCTTGAAGGTGTCCGGGAAACCCTCATTGTGCCCACCTGGATAGCCGGCAAACCGATGCGCCGCCGGCGTCAGCAGCGCCGGGTCCTTGAGCAAGACACCGTTCGGCCCATCTCGCCGGCCAATCCACAACTCGTTGGGCCTCTCTGAATCCCAGGCCAGCGACGATTCGCTCCCGTTCAACTCAAACGAGAGCCGATTCTTTCGCCCGGCGCTGACCTGCGAAACCGTCACAACGCCCCTGGCGCCGGAATCCCAGCGCAGCAAGATGGTGGCATAATCCTCGGTCTCGATGGGAGTCTCCACGTAGT
>CAYYSH010000271.1:0-3758 GCA_964474265.1 uncultured Anaerolineales bacterium | reverse complement strand
GCGTGCCGGATGTAACCGCAGTGTGGTGTCATGGCGTGGGCGGCTGCCGGCTGCTCAACGTAGTGGCCATCAAGCAACGCTACCCCGGTCACGCGCGGCAGGCCGGCCATGTGGCGGCCATGTGCCGCGTGGGCGCATACCTGGGGCGCATCGTGATTGTGGTGGATGATGACATCGACGTGACCGACCTGGGCGACGTAATGTGGGCCGTGTGCACCCGCTCCGACCCAGAACGCTCCATCGACATTATCAAGCGTGCCTGGAGTGGGCCTCTTGACCCGGCGATTCATCCAGATGAAAAGGGTTTCAACTCGCGGTTGATCATTGACGCATGTCGCCCCTACGAGTGGCGTGATCAGTTCCCGCCGGCCATCGGCCCCAGCGTGGAAGTCAAACGTGCAACACGGGAGAAATGGGGCTACCTTTTGCAGGAAATTGCCGATAGCGACACTTGAGGTGCGCGGACGCATCCGGGTAGGGGCAGGGATTCGAGAAGAAAAGGCACTGCAAAGCCCGATGAGTTTACTCCTGCCCACTCAACAGTGACTGGCGATAGTGTTGCTTGAAGTTCAGATACCGATCAAGTTTGATCCGGGCATCTTCCATCACGTGGCTGCCGTGGAATACAAATACCTTGTCAAAATCGTAGTCGAGCAGCTTGGCCAGGTTGCGCTCGGCTGCCGCATGGTCGTAGTTAAACATCTCGGGGGGTGGGAGAAGATAGCCGGCGGGGAGTCCGCGTCGGTCCGCGCCGTCCAACACATCACCTGAGATAAGCGCCCTCTTCTCCCGAAGATACAGCGCCGACGTAGCTCGCGAATGGCCATGGACCTGGACAACCTCGATACCACCTTCAAGCACATCGCCATCCGCGAAGGTCACGTCGGGGACATAGTCAATGGCCTCAAGCAGTTCGATCTCATCTGCAGGCACATACAGTTTCGGGTGAAAGCGTTCCATAACGGCAGTGAGACCGCCATAATGGTCACCCCCCTTGTGCGTCAAAATGACCCGATTCACACTGCCGAACTCGTCCTCCAGGATCGCGATCAGCTTCTTAGCGGTGCGCTCGAACCCTGTATCGACAAGCGTGACCTCGCCTGGAGGCATCCCATCCAGTACGAATACACGAACGTACTCCAACTGAATCTCGTAGACGTTATCGATCAACTTACGTGCACTCATGTTGGCCTATCCTCGCATCTGATACAGTTGCTGTGCGGTGTCCTTGGCAGCGATGGTCGCTGTACAATGCATGGGCAGGGTTACTTTGTGAAAGTCCATACCAGGCATGTAAAGCTATAGGCGAATGTGAGGTCTGCAATGAAGCACCATCGAACGGAATGGGCCCTGGTTCTCGTACTGGGTGCCAGCCACAGTGCCCAGCATTTCTACAGTCGCGTCATCCCGCCACTCATCCCTCTTTTGACCGTCGCGCTGCAGCTTCCTCTATGGCAGCTCGGTTTGCTGATGAGCGCTTACGCACTCGGCTCGGGCTTCGGTCAGACACCTATGGGCATTCTTTCAGACAAGTATGATCGGCGCTATCTTTTACCCCCAGGCCTGGCTCTGACAGCATCAGGCTACATCATCTTTGCCCTTGCCCCCATATTGGGCAGGGCCCTCCCCAGTTTCACTCTGGCCGGCAATGAGTTCAGCGGCTCTTTCGTGAGCATGGGCTGCGCCATGCTCATTTCGGGTCTGGGAGATAGCACGATTCACCCAACCGGGTACCCGCTAATTTCCGCTAACGTGAGCCGGGCCAACAAAGGCAAGGCATTGGGTATATGGAGCAGCGCTGCCAAGCTGGGCGATGCCGCTGCGCCGGCACTCGTGGGCACCTTGATCATCGTGGCAACCTGGGATCAAATCTTACTCGTGTTGGGAATACTCGGCTTGGTCTACGCCGCTATTCTCTTCACTGTCCTTAGTCACGACGAGTTCGACACCCTGCCATTTCGACATGCGTCGAAAATGAAGGACGAGATGGTCCCCAGCCCGGAGTTCGACATGTGGAAAGCCGATAGACGGACCTTTATTTACCCGATGCTCGTTGTCCTCCTGTTTTTCGCAACCCGTATGATTGCCACCAAGGGTGTGAACACCTTTGTTCCGGTGTTCATCACCGAGGTGTACGGGTACTCTCTAAACTACCGGGGACTGAACCTTGGGCCAGAATCCTTCGCGAACTTCTATTTCTCAGCATTGCTATTCGTGGCAGCCATCGTTCAACTTGTGGCCGGCAGCCTTGTTGACAGATACGACCACCGGAAAGTGCTAATCGGGTTCCTTCTCATCACAACCGTCGCCCTGGCCATGCTGTCTTACTTGACGCTCTCACCCCTCCCGCTTCTCATCACACTATTGGCAGTAGGTGGCGGACTGTGGGGGCTCAACCCGGCTCGTGACGCTCTGATCAGCGACATCGCACCCCCTGAATGGGAAGGGCGTACATTCGGGTATCTCTGGACCGTGGCCCAGATAATCGGCTCGCTTTCCCCGGTCTTGATCGGCTACATAGCTGACATCTCGACCATTCAAGCGAGCTTTCGCTATCTTGCGTTCGCCACGCTACTGGCCACCGGTTCTATTATGCTGCTTTTCAACCGGCGTGTCTACATCGCCGGCCACAGATGACGGCACCACCTGTGTCCCTACGCCAGGTGGGACTCACGTCGCTTAATCGGATGTTCTCAATTTGTAGCGCTGAATCTTCCCAGTCGCTGTCTTGGGCAGCTCCGGCACGAATTCGATCCACCGTGGGTACTTGTACCTGGCGATGCGCTCCTTGACAAACAGCTTGAGCTCCTCCGCCAGTTCATCCGAAGGCGTGTACCCCGACTTCAACACCACGTAAGCCTTCGTCTTGACCAACCCCTCGGCGTCCTCTGCGCCGACCACGCCGCACTCCAGCACCGCCGGGTGCTCCATCAGCGTGTTCTCCACCTCCACCGGCGACACCCAGATGCCACCCACCTTCAGCATGTCGTCGGAGCGCCCCTGGTACCAGAAGTAGCCCTCTTCGTCGCGGCTGTACTTGTCGCCGGTGCGGATCCACTCGCCGATGATGGTCTCCTTGGTCTTCTGGTGCTTGTTCCAGTAGTAGGCGCACGTGGAATCGCCCTTGATCAGCAGGTCGCCGATCTCACCTGGTGGCACGTCGTTGCCCTCTTCGTCCACGATGCGGGCCTCGTAGCCCGGCACGAGTTCGCCACTGGACCCGGGCTTCACCCGCCCCTGCCGGTTCGAGATGAAGATGTGGAGGATCTCGGTGGAGCCGATGCCGTCGAGGATCTCGACGCCGAAGCGCTCATGCCAGCGTTCGTAGAGGGCCGGCGGTAAAGCCTCGCCGGCAGACACACACACCCGCAGACTGCTGGTATCGAACCGCTCCCCAGCATCCTCCACGGCCAGCATGGCCGCGTAGGCGGTGGGCACGCAGTAGAAAATGGTTGGCCGGTATTCTTGGATGATCTCGTAGAACTTCACCGGGTCCGGCTTGCCGGGATACAGCACGGTCGATGCACCGACGCGGAAGGGGAAGTACATGGCGTTGCCCAACCCGTAGGCGAAGAACAGCTTGGCAACCGAGAAGGTTCGGTCGTTTTCGTTGATGCCCAGCGTTGGCCGGGCGTACAGATCCGCGCAGAAGAGCATGTCGTGCTGAAGGTGAACCGCGCCCTTGGGGAAGCCGGTCGTGCCTGAGCTGTAGAGCCAGAAGCAGGCATCATCCTTGCTCATGAGCTCGGCGTCCAGCT
>CAYYSH010000270.1:0-3774 GCA_964474265.1 uncultured Anaerolineales bacterium | reverse complement strand
CCTGCCCAAAGTTGAGCGCGTGCTGGTGCCGGTCGGGGGCGGAGGACTGGTCTCGGGCGTTGGGCTGGCGCTGAAATCGACGAACCCGGACATTCAGGTCATTGGCGTGCAGTCAGTGGCAACGCCGGCCATGCACAACTATCTCCGAGGAACCAGCCTCCCGCAGGCTCCCACCCTGGCGGAGGGGCTGGCCGGCGATGTGGAGGCCGGCTCCATCACGCTGAAGCTGGCACGTGAGGTCATGGATGACATCGTGCTGGTCGAGGAGGCGGCAATCGCAGAGGCCATCCGCTGGATATTGCGCGAACATGGACAGGTTGTGGAGGGGTCCGGGGCTGTCGGCATCGCCGCTCTGTTGACAGGCCAGGTCGAGACCGATGATCACTCCACAGTGGTCATCGTCAGTGGGGGCAACATGGATTACGAGACATTGAGACGGCTGGTGGGTTGATCAGGGCGGACGCGAACTCAATTTGCATTCCTCGCCTTCCGGTCCTACAATGAATGTCACAAGCTTGGCTCTACCGTGAAAATATCGCTCTGGCCGGCTCGCCTGTCGCAGTAGCCGACAACAGCTATTTCAAACAAGCAGGGAGGAAGGTGAAACGAATCTGCGTCTTTTGCGGGTCCAACACAGGTGTCAATAGCCTGTACCGCCATGCCGCTGAGCATCTGGGGCGATTGCTTGTGGAGCGTGGTCACGGCCTGGTGTATGGCGGCGGCAGCGTCGGGTTGATGGGGGTCATCGCGGACGCCGTCCTGGCCGCCGGCGGTGAGGTGATAGGTGTCATCCCAGAGGCGCTGGCGACCAAGGAACTGGCCCACGCGAACGTCACTGTCATGCATGTGGTGCCGGGTATGCATGCTCGCAAAGCCTGCATGGCGGAACTCTCCGACGCTTTCATCGCCATGCCAGGCGGCTTTGGCACCTTCGAGGAGTTATTCGAGGTGATCACGTGGGCCCAACTGGGGCTTCATCACAAGCCGATTGGCCTGTTAAATGTGGCCGGCTATTTCGATGCCCTGGTGGCATTCGTTGATCAGGCCATTGCCGAGGGTTTCATCAAGCCCGAGCATCGGCAATTGATCGTCGTGGCTGACCAACCAGAGGCACTGCTGGATGCTCTCGCTCACCACAAGATGCCGGCTGTTCGAAAGTGGATCACGCCGGAAGAGGCATGATCCACCAGACCAGGAAAAGTGCGAGTCCTGGTAACACAGAGAAAGGCAGTGAAGAGATGGACGAATTTTCGGAAGCTGTGCGCTACACAGTTTTCCTGAACCCATACCCCGGCGAGCGCTTTGTCCGCTGCCCCCGATGTGAGCAAAATACTCACGAGCGAAAACGGATTCTGGTTGTTCAGCTTGGTTCGCACCTGGTGGCGCCGGCCATGGTGACGTGCCGCTTTTGCGCCCATTGCGACCTCCTTATCGCCGACCAGCACGACGTTGCAGAGTCACTGCGCCAGATATTGCCGCCCGAGGAGCAGGAGAACATGGGCACTGAGATGAATGTGATCGGCACATTGGATCGAAGCCTGCTTCCGCGCGTGGATATCGAGGAGGTGTCACCCGAGGAAGCCATGCTGGCCTTCCGCCCCATCCGGGACCAGGTTCACTTCGAGATGGTCATGGATGGGGCAGGTGAAGTGCAGTTGGTGGAACACAAGCTATCTCCTCCCACCATGGGGGAAGACATCCCTGTGCCAGACAGAGCCGACGTTGAGGCCCTGCCACTCGTGGATGAAACATGGCAGGTTAGTGCGATGCAACTCACCACCTGGATCACCGAGGAAGAGGATCAGCCATATCGACCCTACCTGATTCTGGTCGTCAGCGCTGCCGACCCATCCATTGTGTACCAGCAACTGCTAAGGACCAAACCGTCCGTCGCAGACGTTCGGGACGGGCTGTTCCGGTCTATGGGATACCCCGGAGCAGGGGCCGGCGAGCCCCGCCGCCCCACGGTGCTGGTCTTCAAAGAGCCGGCCCTGGCCCATGCCCTGACCGCTGAAATGGCGGCATTGGAAATTCAGTGCACCACGGGGCGAACGCCTGAGCTCGACGATGTACTGGCTTCCCTCGATTACTACCTCTCAGGTGGGCATGTTCCCATTCCCGGGCTGCTGGACAATCCTCGCGTAAAACCGGAGCAGGTGGGTGAGTTCTTCGCAGCAGCCGCCGAATTCTATCGGGAAGCACCGTGGCAGTGGATGCTTGACGAGGACCTGCTTGCGGTGCGGTACCCGGCCCGCGATGGCGAGTGGCGTTTCGCTTCGGTCATGGGAAATGCCGGCCTCGAATTCGGACTGGCGGTTTTTGAGGATCTTTACGACTACGACATGTTGGCGACCACACCACCGGAAGCTGCTTTCGGTATGATGACCTATCGGTCCGTCACCTTCGATGACGTCACAGCACTACCCTTCCCGGACCTGGACGCTCTGGAGCAGTACGGCTGGGAGATCGCGGCAGAGGACGCTTATCCTATCCCCATGACCGTTACTGAAGATGAGGAACTCCTGCGCCCGGGGCCTGAAGAGCTTGAGTGGTACACAGTCGCATTACGGGCTATCACCGCGTTCTGCCAGCAATACTGGCCTGACGATATCGACTACGTGCCCGAGCCGGTGTCCACAACGCTTACTGTGCCTTTGGCAGGCCGGCAGGTCCCCGTCGAATTGAGATATCCAGCCGATCTGGCATTGAATGACTCATGACAACGAAGGTGTCGTAGTAAGGTGCCATTTCAAGGTTCGGCTTAAGCGACGACAAGGGGGATAGAGCTGGCTCGGAATCCCGAGCCCTCAGACGGTAGCTGACTTCGAGCCACCATCTGCTGCGGTGCTGTCAAGAAGGAATTGCCTCCTGACAGTAAGCTCTAACCTTCATCTCCCTCGCCACCTTCGCCCCCTTCACCAGCAATGCGATGACAGGCGTCACATTGAGCCACCGTTCGCTGTTTGTTGAGCCAACCCAGCTGGCCTTCCCCGTCCGTCGTGTGGGAGGTGTGGCAGTCCACGCAACTGGCAGCTATATCGGGAGTCACCTGCCGCCAGCGTGGCAAGAAGAAGTGGAAATGGTTATCGAACGTGCGGTTCCGCAACACCTCCTGATGGCATTTCAGGCAATTGGCGTCGGAAATGGGGTGGGTCAGGACAGCCGGCTGCGGATAGCCGCCCCTCACGTATGCGCTGAGGTCCCGCGCGCCGAGCATGATGGCATCCAGCCGGCCCCCCGGGCCACTGCCACTGTGGCAGTCGATACAGCCTACACCTTTGTCCGCGTGGGCTGACGCCAGATCAACCATCCTCTGCTGCGCTCGGCTCACATAAGTCGCTTCTGGCTCCGTGTGGCAACTGCCACAGAAGTGGTCATTGTTCTCCAGATGAGCACCGTACGCAAACGTGCTGGCAGTCAGCAGCAGAACCGCCACGCCGGCGGCCAGCCACACCAACGAAGGCCGAAGGAACCGCCTGGTTCCGCTTTGTCGGCTTGCCCGACGAGTCCGCTGTGTATCCATCGTGACATTTCTCCTTGAGGCGGAATGCAGAAGGCGTTGAGCAACCACTACATTGTACACCCGATTCCACGGTGGTACCTTAACTTATGTTTAAGCGATTGTTAAGCCCAGGTTAAATCCAGCACCTTTCATAAAGAGGAGCAAGGCATCCCCAGATGCCGTTCGCACGTAGGCGTGCTTCACTCCTCGTTGTCATTTGACAGGAGTTACGCGGTCAAGACCGAGACGCCTAAGACATGTCATTCTGAGCG
>CAYYSH010000269.1:0-3815 GCA_964474265.1 uncultured Anaerolineales bacterium | reverse complement strand
CCGAATCAAATCACCAAAGCGGAGATTACGTACACATATACCGGCTTAACCGATAGGGGCAACGCAATGAACGAAAAGGCTCTCCAACGGATGTATGCTCACAACCTCAGAGATTGGGAAGAAGCCATCAACTATTATCTCAAGACGGGGAAAAGGCTGGACCCCCATTAGTCATCGCTCGTTTGCATTCTTTCGTAGCCATCTGTTGAGCGCAATTGTGGAGTGAGAAAAAGAAGGAATTCCGAAAGAGCGTTAGTAGAAGCTGGGGCTGCCTAACACCGGCTTCGCCGCGCGCGGAAGCGGGCGCGAAATGCAAAGGGAGTAGCGGGCTGGCCGGGGTGGTTGTGCAGTCACCACCGCCGCTGCCGCTGAGCCACACGTTAGAGTGGCGAAGTGAGGCGTAAATATATCGGCTCGATACCAAACACGAGTTTCTGCATATGTTCTTGCCACCTGACGGAAAGCGCACGGTCATTGGGGTGCGATTGCAGGAACATGGCAACAGCACACTCGTGACGCTATTCAAGCCGAAACAAGGGACGACAAAGAGTGGTCAGGCCTACGAAGAACGGGTGTCAAGGGCCTGGGAGGTGGCGTTCGAATCCCCTAAAGAAGTACTGTGAGGTTTGACCAACCGCCTGACAGGGCGATAAAGCAGACGGTCGCTTCCGTCACGTCCCTTGCAGGGTGGGGGTCCTCGCCGGACGCGCCGCAGCTTACCGGATGTCGTCAGGTTAGAACCACCGATGTACGATCACCGGGCGACGAACGACCTCTCGTAGGTCATTCGTCGCCCGTCTTACTGCCAGTAGATTTGGTAATCCCTCGGGAGATGGTGTATACTCGTGCGGAACGGTTTTTTGACCTGAGTATTACCGTTTTCTGACCTTTCTGTGCTATGCTTGTGAGCGTATGTTGAATCTGGAGACGATCTCAACTATTCTGGATGAATTCGGCGGTGCGCCGATATCGGTGCACGGCGAATACTGCCTGAACACGCGGCACAAGGACGCCGGCTGCCGGCTGTGTGTGGACGCCTGCCCAACCGAAGCCATCGAGTTGCGCAGCGCCATTTCGCCCCCGCCGGCACCCCCAGTTAAGGTCGCCACCAGCCAGCCCGTCGGGCCCCAGCAGCCACATTTGGATGCCGAGCGCTGCGTGAGTTGCGGCCTGTGTTTGCACTCGTGCCCGACGGACGTCTTCACTCAACGTGGCGTCCCCGAAGGGAATCTGGTCCAGGCCATCTCTCTACTCTCCGAAAACGCAGTCTCTTTGGTCTGCCCACAGCACGGTGATCCGAAGATGACGGCTGCACCGGTGGATGCCGTTGTGCGACACAAGCGCTGTCTGGCATCCCTTTCGGTTTCACACCTGTTGGAGATGAGTGAGAGTGGCCGGCGCACCATCTGGCTGGACGACAGCCCGTGTGCGGAGTGTCCCATCGGTCGCGCCCAGCCGGCCATTGCCCGGACAGCCGAGACGACTAACCATCTGCTGGAGGCCTTTGGCAGCCCGGCGGCCATCCACACCCACACCAGCCATCGAGACGGGCTGCAACCCAAGCCAGTGCCACGCCCCGTCATCGACGGTGATCAGCCAGCAGTGTCCCGGCGCAGCTTCTTCACCGCGCTAAGCCAGCTTGGTCGGCGCACAGCAGCGACCGTGATCGCAGAAGCGCTGCCGGCGCCTGATACCCGCGGACCGGTGCCGGTTGATCAGCGGCTGCCGCACCGGATCCCCGCTTCGCGCGAGCGCCTGTACAGCCAACTGAAACGGCTGGGAACGCCATCCGAAGCGCCTGTCGAATCCGCCGGCATTCCCTACGCCGACGTCATCGTGGACGGCGACGCCTGCTCGGCCTGCCGGCTGTGTGCGCGCTTCTGTCCCACCGGTGCGCTCCGATTCGTGGCGGATGAAGAGAGCTTCGTGCTGTACTTCAGGTCCACCATCTGCATTGACTGCGGCATCTGCGCTGTCGCCTGTCCAGAGGATGCCGTGAGCTTTGGCCCGCAACTGAGCCCCGCAGCGCTAATCGATAACGAGCCCAGGCCGCTGGTGGCCGGCGACCTGACGCCCTGCGCGGGCTGCGGAGAGCTCACGGCTGTCCCCCCGAACGGGGTTAGCGAGGCGGACAGTGGGCCGCTGTGCCACGTATGCCGACAGGGCACACTCCCGGCGGCGCCCCTCAAGGACACCGCCGGCCTGATTGCTGACCTGCTGAAGGGACTGCCTGACACGGATTCGTCAACAGATCACGAATTGGAACAGGAGGGGTAAGAAGTCATGCCCAACATTGGTCCAATGGAATTGATCCTGGTGTTGATTGTTGTATTGATCATCTTCGGGCCTGGCCGGCTACCTGAGCTCGGCGGGGCAGTCGGTCGCGGGCTGCGCGAGTTCCGTGAGTCCGTTGAGGGCGAGACGCCGGTACAGAGCGAGAAAAGGGAGGAGAAACCCAATGACTGAGGAATATCCGGCTCCATACCAGACGTTCACGGAAAAATACCGGGCCATTTGGGAAGCGTATGATCAACTGGGCGCGGCTGTCCATACCCACGGCCCGCTGGACGAGAAGACACGGGAACTGGTTAAGCTGGGCATCGCCGTCGGGGCGCGACAGGAGGGCGCCGTGCATTCGCATACTCGCAAGGCACTGGCAGCCGGCGCATCACCTGACGAAATCCGTCACGCCGTCCTGCTGGCCATCCCAACCATCGGCTTTCCGAGCATGATGGCCGCCCTGACATGGGTAGAGGACGAGCTAGAAGACTGAAAGTTCGCGATTGACCGGTTACCATCAGGCTATCCTCAGTTTAGTCTGCTATCATCAATCTATAATTGGGAGGATAGCCATGAATAAGACCTTGGTAGACTTGCTCTTCATTCTCTTCTGGAGTGCGATTTTGCTGCTGGTATCAGCAAATAGCATGTACCTGTGGGAGTTGAGGAACGTACTACCGCTGGAGTTGTTAACAGCCGGCTTCGGGTTCCTGGCATCGTCACTATTGTTGTTTATCATCACGCTGCCGGAACGCTGAAGCGGTTCACGAACCGTTGACAGGAGTAGAAGATCGTAGATGGGATAAAGCAGGTTGGTTGATGGAGTGAAGACACCAAGCCCGGCCTGCCGAAAAGCATTGCAATGACGCAGATTTGCGAATCGGTTAGCAGCGTATCAAGGTAAGAGGCTGATTGTTGGATCATCGCTTGCCGTTTGAGGCAGCATTATCTGGCATTGAGGTTGAACTTGCCCCGTGTGAGAGCGAACTCATCAGGCTGAGTGAGGCTCTGGATCGGGTCTTGGCGCAAGACGTTGTCTGGAGTGAAGGTATGATCCCAGCCGGCCATCGATTGACCGCCAGCGATATCACCCTCCTGGCCACAAATGGCCACCAGAAGTCTGTGGCAGTCGTGCGCCGGCCCCGTGTGGGCGTCCTGGCTACTGGCGACGAGTTAGTGCCGCCTGGCACGCCTTTGCGTTACGGACAGATCCCGAACAGCAGCACACCGTTGGTGTCCGCCTGCGTGCGCTCCTGGGGTGGGCAGCCCCTCAGCCTGGGCGTAGCCGCCGATCGGATGGAGAGCCTCCGGGAATGCCTTAACCTCGGTCAGGCTCTGTCGGTGGATCTGATTGTTACCGTCGGCGGAACAGGTCGGGGCGACCGTGACTTTCTACGCCCCCTCCTCAGGACCGAGGGGACGATCATGTTTGACGGTGTCGCGATTCGCGGCGGTCAAACTACCATCTTTGGTCGCTATCGAGGTTGCCCTCTGTTTGCCTTGCCAGGGACGCCCAGTGCCTGCCGGCTCACGCT
>CAYYSH010000268.1:3685-3893 GCA_964474265.1 uncultured Anaerolineales bacterium | reverse complement strand
GGCGCGCACCGCGCCGGCCCCATCGGGGTCTGGGGCAGTAATGTGGTAGGCATCGGCTGTCAGAGCACCGCCGGCCAGCTCCGCATACACGCGGGCGTCACGGCGCCAGGCGTGAGACTCCGTTTCCAGGATCATCGCGATCGCCTACACAACGAGGAACAGACACTTCCCACCAACAGTGCCAAAAGCATTGTTTGTCTCCATGGCC
>CAYYSH010000268.1:0-3675 GCA_964474265.1 uncultured Anaerolineales bacterium | reverse complement strand
ATCATCGCGATCGCCCCCTCGCCCATCACGAAGCCGTCGCGATCCCTGTCAAAGGGCCGGCTGGCCCGCTGCGGCTCGTCGTTCCGCCGTGAAAGCGCTCGGGCATTGGCCAGACTGGCAATGGCAGTCGGCGTGATGGGCGCCTCGGTGCTGCCAGTGATCACCACCTGAGCCTCACCTCTACGTAACAGGTGATAAGCCTCCAACAATGCCTGCGTTCCGCTCGCACACGCCGAGGTGGATGTGATGGTCGGGCCACGAGTACCCATGTGGATGGAAACCAGACAGGCGACCGCATTGGGCATAACCATCGGCACCAGCATCGGGCTGATTCGACGTGGCCCCTTCTCAGCGAAGGCCTGGCCGGCGTCAGCCAGATCACTTCCCCCACCGATGCCCGTGTTCATGACGACAGCCACATCATCGGCATTCGTGCCGTTGATCCTGAGGCCGGCGTCCTCCAACGCCTGCCTTGCTGCAGCTAGCGCGAAGTGCGCCGAGCGGTGGGAACGGCGGGCCTCTTTGACATCGATGTACTCGGTCGGATCGAAATCCTTCACCTCGGCCGCGATCTGCACCGGGAATCGGTCGGGATCGAAATGGGTTATGCGCCCCACGCCGGACACGCCGGCTGTCAGATTTGCCCAGAACTCATGAACCGTATTGCCAATGGGGGTAACGGCCCCCAGACCGGTAACAACAATGCGCTCCATTCTGCTCCCTCCTGAGACCTAGCAGAGCCTCACCCATGACCTGAAAATCCGGATATTCCGAAGAAACCGAAAAAATTATGGTTAAAAAGAAGCGCGCTGATGCTGGCACGGTCAGAGACCGGCTAGAGCAGCTCACGCTCGCTGAAGAGTATATCCAGTCAACGCGGTAAGTCAAGCCGGCTCCTGGCACCTTGACCGGAAAACAGCACCAACGTCACAACGGGGATCGTAAAACGTCTTCAATAAGTAGATACCCCCCTTGTGCACCCCCCTCGCCTGCCCCATGCGATAGAAGCATACCTGCCATAACCTTCTTCAAATGAATCGGGTGTATTCAAATCCGGTTGTAGGGGCGACCCTCTTGCGGTCGCCCTGGGCGGGTCCAAGACCCGCTCGCATCAACCCATTTTGAACGCACCCAAGTGAATCGAGAGAGGAGAGTTCCGTTGACAACCAAGGCCCTCGTTGTCGATGGTGACCCACATGTCATGCGCCTGGTGTCCTACAAGAAGAAGGCCGGGGCTTTCAGTCCACAAGAGCTGCTGCTCGTATCGGTACAGCAGCTCTTGCCGGCGTGACAGGAGGCTGCGCTATGCCAGATCACCAGCCTCTGCCCGAGATGAAAGGGCTTCGCCGACGCCTGGAGCTGCTTGTGGCAGTCGTCGTGGCCGTCCTTCAGGCAGTGTACTACGCTATTGGCCTCACAACGGGTGCGAAAGCCGTTCTAGAGTGGGCGGCCGGCGTGGCGGTTGCCATCGTCGTCATCATCTACGCTTTCCGGATCATTGACCGCATCCACGGCGAGATGCAAGCCCAGCAAAAGCGGCTAGAAATCGCCCTGAAAGACCTGGCATCATCCGAAGCACGCTATCGCCGGAGTGAGGAGGAGACGCGCCGGCAACGAGACCGCCTGGAAGCCGTCCTGGAATCGACCAACGAGGCCATTCTAATGCTGGACAACGAAGGACGCTGCGTGGTCGCCAACCGGCGGCTTACGGACCTTTTCGGCATCCCGCGCGATGAGGTGTTCGGCCTGGAGCGAAGTGAGTTGTTCCGCCGGCTCGGACAGGCCTTCGAAGACAGAGCAGCCTTCGACAAGGTCGCACGCGATCTGTTCAACAACCCGGACGCAACAGAGACCCACGAGTTCGAGATTGCACAACCAAGTCAGCGGACCCTGGCGTGGTACAGCGCGCCTGTTTACAACCAGGCCGGCAGCATCATCGGCCGCATCTCCGTTTTCCGAGATGTCACAGCCGAGCGAGAAGCTGACCGAATGAAGTCGGAGTTTGTGTTGATGGTGTCCCACGAATTGCGGACACCGCTGACCTCCATCCGGGGGTTCACTGACCTGATGCTGGGCGAAGAAGCCGGCCCACTGACCAGCGATCAGCAGGAATTCCTCAAGATCATCAAATCCAACGCTGACCGGCTGGTCGCTCTGATCGACGATCTGCTGGACGTATCGCGCATCGAGTCCGGCCAGATCGCCTTGAACTTTCGGCCCATCGATATCGAGCAGATCATTCGCGATGTAGCCAGCTCAATCCAGCCCCTATTGAACCGTAAGCGCCAGTCTCTGACCATCGAGACGCCAGCAGGACTGCCGGCTGCCTGGGCCGACCCCAACCGCGTGACGCAAATCCTTGTGAACCTGGTCGCCAACGCCCACAAATACTCGCCCGAGGACAGCGGCATCACTATCCGGGCTCAAGTTGATCGGGATGAGTTGGTCGTGTCAGTGTCGGACACTGGACCAGGCATCAAGCCAGAGGATCAGGTACATCTGTTCAACAAGTTCTACCGGGCCGGCAGGCCCACCGGCTACCGCTCGGGCGGTACGGGCTTGGGTCTGTCCATTGCGCGCTCCCTGGTGGAGGCACACGGCGGTCGCATCTGGGTAGACAGCACAGTCGGGCAGGGCAGTACCTTCAGTTTCACTCTCCCCGTAGCGCCACAACTGACGCCCGCATCGGCCCCGCAGCCAACATGTGGGCAGCAAGCCGACGGCAACAAGCGCATCCTGGTGGTGGAAGACGAATCAGCCATCGCTGAACTGCTGCGCTATCGGCTGGAAAAGGCCGGCTACCACGTTACCACGGCCGGCACGGCTCAAGAGGCACTCCTACTGGCGCGCGAGTTGTCTCCAGACCTCATCACGATGGACGTCTTGCTGCCTGACATTGACGGTTTCGAAGCTATCCGCCGCCTGCAGGCAGATGCCAGCACCCGGGACATCCCGGTGATTGTGGTTTCCGTTGTACAGTGTGATGAGCGCCCCCGGCCTTCGGGTCTCGACGTGAAGTTTCTGGCCAAGCCTTTCGACCTGGACACGCTGGTTTCGGAGATCCGCGATGCGATCGGGGAACCTGCAGGCGAATGTCAGTAATCAAGGGATAGCAGATGCCGGTTGCCAATGCGGACGTTTGTGAGGCCGGCCCGCCGTGCCGCCGCTTCCGCAGCCTCGGCATGGCTGACCGAGGTGCACGGCAGATCCGGCATGTAAAAATGGGGCGCAAAACCCAGAAGCGCGTAGGGGACTCGAGGATTCAGGCCGGCAATGAAGCGCGCAATCCGCTCCACCTCGGCTGCATCCACATAGCCGGGCACCAGCAGCGTGCTGGCAACGACCAGCGGTGGATCCGGTCGTTCGTCAAAACGGCGCACAGCCCGGCCGAAATTTTCCAGCGTCCGCCGGTTCGACTCGCCGGTGAGGGCAATGTGTAGCGCCTCGGTGTAAGCCTTCAAGTCGAATTTGATGCAACCGCCTGTTTCCAGCGACAGTTGGACAGCCCGATCTAATAACTTGGGGTTAGACGTGCCGGCGGTCTCCCAACAAACCACAACCCCCTGCTTGGCCAGGCGCTGGGCTGTTGCCAGGGCGTGGGGCATCTGGGAGGCCGGGTCGCCGCCGAAGAAGCAGACGCAGAAGGTGCGGGAATTGGCCGCATCGGCCAGTTGA
>CAYYSH010000267.1:443-3938 GCA_964474265.1 uncultured Anaerolineales bacterium | reverse complement strand
AATCCGTCACGGAGCAACTCGGTGACAAAATGACGGAGCCTCGTACTTTCTTCAGTCTGCGGGGCGCAATGGCGGAACACGCTATTCCTTGTCAGATCCGAGGCTCCGTCATTTTGTCACCGAGTTGCTCCGTGACGGATTTGAGGTCGGCTTGCACGGCTCTTATGCAGCCGGGTTTGACGCGGTTCGGTTTGCTAGAGAGAAGGCCGCTCTCGCCGCTGCGATCGATGAAGAGCCAATTGGGCATCGTCAACACTATCTCCGGATGGATTATGCCACTACTTTCCCGATCTACGAGCAGGCCGGCCTTCAATACGATGCAACTCTGGGCTATGCGGAGCATGAGGGATACCGCAATCAATTCAGTTACCCATACCATCCCTATAATCATCAGGAAAACCGGCCGTTCAAGTTCCTGGAATTGCCAACCGTGATTATGGATGTCACGTTAGCCGGTTACCGGCAGATGCCGGCGGAACATGCCTGGCGGGTAATTCGGTCATGGCTCGAAAAGGTGTCTGGCCGGCGTGGGTGCATTACGTTATTGTGGCACAACATCTGGGATGGGGTGTACCCGGGCTATTTCAACTTGTACCCACGAGTCCTGAGTTGGGTGCGCGACCATGATGGCATTGGGCTATCGGGGCGCGATGTCTATCGTCTGTGGATGGCGAGATGAGGGGATGATTAAGTTTCAAATCCGGCGCTTTGGCGCTAAAGGTACTGCCATGCCGGCGACGTCGGTCCTTGTTGTGGCGGTCGTGGTAACTCTTGCTGGCCTGGCCGTGTTGAGTGCTTATCAGCCCGAGGTCAGCCTGCTACTGGGAGTTGGATTGCCTGTGGGTTTAGGGCTGATTGCCTGGCCTGAGGTGACTCTGGGATTGTATGCTAACGCCGGCCTCTTCAAGGCTGATCCTCGCCTCCGGGCTCTCGCCGGTCTGGCTGACATGACGTTGATGCTGGGCATTATTCTGATCGCAGCTTTGGTCTACCGCCTGGTGTTGCGGCGAGAGCGGATTGGATGGACGCGTGAGATGAGCCTTGCCCTTATCTTCGCTGGTGTGATTCTGCTGGGCATGCTGTACACGCCGGCCAGTGCTTATGGGATGGATAAGGCCTTGCGATTTGTCTCGCTTACCATGTTGGCATTCTTCACGCCGCTTGTCATCATGACATCTCGTCGGGCCGTTACACGGTTCTTCTTTGGTTGGCTGGGCATAGCGATGTTATTAACTGCGGATGCTCTCAGCCGGCTAGGCAGCGGTCAACGCCTCTCGGGATTTAACGCGACCAGCATCGCTGTGAGTCGCACGGTTGGTGTCGCTGTTTTGGTCTTGGTATTTACGGTGCTGATGGGACGTGTGTCCCGCACATGGCGCATTCTGGCGGTGGGCGGTCTTGTCCTGATGACGCTCGTGTTGCTCGGGTCAGGAGCGCGCGGACCATTTCTCTCGCTTGGTATCGTTGTGGCATTAGCGACGGGCATTGCGTCGGGCAGGCCTGGCCGGCGGGCTCGCTCGCTGTTGATCATAGGAATCCTGGGGTTAGCCATCCTGGGGGTGCTATGGAGCGGGCTCGTACCGACGGCGTCCATCCAGCGCTTCAACCTTCTCATGAGCCAGGCAGATCGCGATACGTCCTCTCAGGCGCGACTCATGGTGATGAGAGATGCTTGGCAGCTATTTGTTTCAAGCCCCGTCATTGGCCGAGGCATTGGCAGTGTCAGTGCATTTGGGGCGGGGCGGGAGCAGGTTTATCCGCATAATATTTTGCTAGAGTTGGCTGCCGAGACAGGGGTTTTAGGACTCGGACTATATCTGGTGTTGGTTGGATTGGTTCTGCTGCGGCTACTCTCAAAGCTGAGTACGGCATCTGATCATGATGCTCTGTGGCTGACCTTGTTTGCCACATTCCTTTTCACCTTCCTGAATGCCATGGTGAGCGGGGACCTAAATGATAACCGTGACCTCTGGTTGTTTGCAGGGGTTGCCATTGCGGCGACCGAAATTGAGGGAGGATCAACCCGCCATGGTAGGGAAGGAGAGAGACGGTGATCGGGGTCTCTTTTCAATGTGCTGATGTCCGCGAGTACCGGAGGGCCGGCTACGTTTTTGAGACTCTGTTTTCGACGTTAGGCCTGCCCTGGCATCTGACGAAAGACCCTTTTCGAGGAATAGTGGAAAGTGAAGTGATGCTGGCCGACCAGCCGGCATTGATCGTGCACTATGGTGACAAGCTACCCGATGAACTGCATGCCCATGTTGCGACAGGAGGCGGCGTGATCCACATCGCCCGCGCCTCGAACGAAGAACAAGGTGGTCTGAGTCCCAGTGGAGAGCGACCGATCGGCGCGGCCATTGAGGAGACCTCCAACGGCTTCCTGGCATCGATAGACTTCGATATGGTCGCCGCGACGTTCCGCTGCCTGTCCGGTATTGAAGGCGAGGTAGGGGCGCTGCGCGAAGACGGTCATCCAGGAGACAGCCGTGACAGAAGAAATAGCGTAGACCCGACCCGGATACCCTGGGTCAACCAGTACCTGGACCTCCTGTTAGATACAATCCACCAGGGCTATACCCGATTGGGGTTGCCGCTCATCCAAAAGTGGTACTGGCCCGGCGGCAAGCCGTTTGCGGCCAATCTAGGCCACGATGTGGACCGCATCCGCAGGAGAGAATTCTTCTTGCTGGTGTCCAGTATACTGCGCTGCCTACGGATGCTTACCCGTTTTCGCTTCAGCCAGGCGAGGAGCAGGCTGGCAGAGATCGGACACCTGCTGACTGCTCACGAAGACCCACAGGCTAACTTCCAGCGTTGGCTGGATTTGGAGCGGGAGTATGGCTTCCGCTCATCGTTTTACTTCCTGGACGGGCCGCGTTGGCGGCGCTACGGGGCGCGTTACGACCTGAAGGCACCGGAAACCCGGCAGATCATCGCTACTATTGCCGGGCAAGGCTGGGAAGTAGGGCTGCACGGCAGTTACTATGCTTGCGAGGACAGAGGGCGTCTCCAACAGGAGAAGCAGGAATTGGAAGTATTGCTGGGCGCGACTGTACAGGGTCACCGCCAGCACTACCTGCATCTACGCCTCCCCGATTCCTGGAGAGCCCAAGAAGCTGCCGGCTTTGTCTACGACACCACCTATGGGTACCGTTTCAAGGCTGGGTTCAAGGCAGGCATTTGTTTCCCGTTCTTTCCCTACGACGTAGAGGCCGAGCGCCGCTTGCATGTTCTGGAACTACCGCTGATCTTCATGGATAGCAACTACCGCAGCACGTTAAGCGACCAGGGGTGGGAGTTGATCTGGCCACTTCTAGAGATGGCCAGGCAACACCATGGGCTCATTACCTTCAATTTCCACTTCTCCGGCATAGACGGGAGAAGCTATCCAGGCTGGTTTGAATTGTATGCCCGGCTACTGGATTGTTTGAAGGAGCTAGATGCATTCGTCGCACCTGGCGTGGAGATTGCCAGGTGGTGGGAGCAACGAAATTG
>CAYYSH010000267.1:0-433 GCA_964474265.1 uncultured Anaerolineales bacterium | reverse complement strand
GAGCAAACCACTGACAGAATAACGTGGACTCTAAGGGCTGGCAAACGTATCCGCAACATTAGCTTGAAAGTTTATGGGTGTAGCACTCGTCAAGCGATTAGGGTGACCGGCACAGCGGACTGCCAAGTAGCAGGAGAGGACCAGACCTGGTGGATTAAAATCGGGGATCTGTTGCCTGGTGCGAGTATCAAAGTGCAGGTTACCGCCGCATCGCTGCGTCAGACACTATCAGGCTCAGGGGCGGCTCAATGAGAATCTTAGTGCTGGGGGCTCCAGGTTCAAGCAATTGCATCACGCCTCTCCGACGTGCCGGCATGCAGATCGTCGGATTTGTCATGACTAAACCCAAGAAGCGCCGCACGGCGCGGCGCGGCCGGCTGACTGAGGCACTGTTCTGGCTCGCCAGACTCTGGGTGATCCTCAAGTTTAGGGT
>CAYYSH010000266.1:0-3945 GCA_964474265.1 uncultured Anaerolineales bacterium | reverse complement strand
TTGTCCATCAACGCCACCGGCAGCACGTCATCCATGCGGCTGACGAGCACCAGGTTGAGGTCACGGCGGACGCGGCGCGGAATCTCCATCAGGTCCTTGGCGTTCTTCTGCGGCAGCAGCACCGTCTTCAGCCCCGCCCGATGCGCTGCCATCACCTTCTCCCGCAAGCCGCCGATGGGCAATACACGACCCCGCAACGTGATCTCACCGGTCATAGCCACGTCCCGATGCACCGGCCTCTTGCTGAGCGCGGAAATCAGCGCCGTGGCGATGGTCACGCCGGCTGACGGCCCGTCCTTCGGCACCGCTCCCTCTGGCACATGAATATGGATGTCGAGCTGGTCGAAATCTTTCACGCGAATGCCCAATCGCTTGGCGTTTGCCCGGGCGT
Source organism: uncultured Anaerolineales bacterium (assembly GCA_964474265.1). GTDB lineage: Bacteria > Chloroflexota > Anaerolineae > Epilineales > JAANWY01 > CAYYSH01. Next base: position 3,554 of record CAYYSH010000266.1, on the reverse strand, counting down.
AGCTCAACGCCGCCTGGGCGCTCTCCTGCATCACGTCGCCCAACTGCCCTGTCAGCGTGAGATTGCCCTTACCAGGCATGAGCGTGACCTCAATCGACAGCAGATCACCGCCGGCCTCTGTCACCGCCACGCCTGTGGCCACTCCAATTTCATCCTGTTCCTCAGCCATGCCATACGAGTACTTGGGCGGCCCCAGGTACCGGGCCAGCGACTTGGCGTTCACCTGCTTGGGGGCCGGCTTACCCTCAGCTACCCGGCGTGCGGCTTTGCGACAGATCTTCGCAATTTCGCGCTCCAGGTTGCGCACGCCGGCTTCATGCGTGTATTCGCGGATGATGCCCCGTAAGGCTCCCTCAGAGAACTTGAGGCCACTGCCACCCAGCCCATGCTCTTCCAGTTGCCGGGGAATCAGGAACCGGCGAGCAATCTCGATCTTCTCTTCTTCAATATATCCCGGAAACTCAATAATCTCCATCCGATCCAGAAGAGCAGGCGGAATCGGGTCAACCCAGTTGGCCGTTGCAATAAACATTACCTGGCTCAGGTCATACTCCACATCCAGATAATGGTCCGAGAATGCGTGATTCTGCTCTGGATCCAGCACCTCCAGCAGCGCTGCTGACGGATCACCCCGGAAATCCATGCCGAGTTTATCCACCTCGTCCAACATGAACAGCGGGTTGATGGTGCCGGCACGCCGCATGGTCTGAATAATCCGGCCAGGCATCGCGCCAATATAAGTCCGTCGGTGTCCCCGAATCTCCGCCTCATCTCGAATGCCACCCAGGCTCACCCGGACGAACTCGCGACCGAGAGCCTCAGCAATGGACCGCCCCAGGCTGGTCTTGCCCGTGCCAGGCGGCCCGACAAAGCACAGAATCGGGCTACGGATTTTGTCTCGAGCAAGCTTCCGAACAGCGATGTGCTCCAGAATGCGCTCCTTGGCCCGCTTCAGGCCGTAGTGATTAGCCTCCAAAACTTTGGCGGCATTGGCGATGTCTGTGTTCTCCTCTCGCACCGCGCGCCACGGTAACTCGATAAGCCAGTCTAGATACGTCCGAATGATCCCGGTTTCCGGCGCCATCGGCGGCATATCGGACAGACGGCGCAGCTCCCGCCTGGCTTTCTCCTCAACCCGGGCCGGCATGCCAGCCTCTGCAATTCGCTTCTCCAGTTCCTCAAGCTCTTGAGACAACAAGTCCCCTTCGCCCAGCTCGGTCTGGATCACCCGCATCTGCTCGCGCAGGTAGAATTCCCGCTGACTCCGATCCACCTCTTCCTGGACCTGGCTGTGGATCGCATCCTGAAGTTCGAGAACCTCCAGCTCCTCGCTCAGGAACACACTCAGCCGGCGCAGACGCTCCAGGGGGTCCAGAATCTCCAGAATCGTCTGCTTTTCCTCGATGGTGAACTCCATCATCGACGCGACCACATCTGCAAGTAAGCCGGGCTCGTCCACGTTGATGGCCGCCACGAAGGCATCTTCGGGGATGTGGTCATTCAACTCAACGCAGCGCTCGAAGAGGGACAACACCTCTCGCCGCAAGGCTTCGACAGCCAGGCTGTCTTCCACCGGCTCGATCAATGGGATCACCTCAGCCCGGAAGTAGGGCTCTGTCTGAGTGAATCGGATGATTTGCACACGCTGTTGCCCCTGCGCCAAGACACTCGTACTGCCGTCCGGCATGCGCCAGGTGCGTCCCACCGTGATCTCGGTCCCGACGGTGTACAGGTCTTCAATCAGGGGATTATCAATCTCGATGTCGCGCTGCGCGACGACAACCAGCGATCCATCCTCATCGGCGGCCGCCTCAACAGCTTCGAGCGAGCGATCCCGCCCAACGAACAGCGGAATCATCATGTGGGGAAACATGACGATGTCGCGGGCCGGCAACACCGGACACTCGAACATAGAGTCAGCCGGCATCGGCCGATATTGGTGTGCCTCGACCATATAAGCAAATTCCTCCAGTGGGGGGATGATTTCCTTATGCTCTACTATACCATATTTCGCGAAGATGTTCAACCATTAAGGAACGGGTCGTGGGGTGGAAGCGGCCGGCCCGTGAGTTGAAACCAGGCCATCCGGGCTTCAGCCACCACAAACAGTGACCCCGTGACCAGAATGAGCTCCCCTTCAGTCGCACTCTCTGCTGCGACAGCCAGCGCATCGGCCACCGCCGGCACCACCTCAGCGCAGTAGCCACGGCGGTGCACCAGCTCTCTAAGCAGTGCGGGTGGGGCTGCGCGCGGGTGCCTGGCCTGGGTGAGGATCAGCCGGCTGGCAGCCGACAGCAGCACCTCCAGCATATCGTCAATCCGCTTATCGATGGATGCGCCGAAGACCAGACTGATGCGTCGCCGTCCCAGCAGATCCCGCGTCGTGTCCATCAGGCAGCGGGCGGAAGCTCCATTGTGGGCACCATCCACCATAATCCACGGGCGCCGGCTGATGACCTCAGCACGCCCCGGCCACCTGACCAACGCTAGCCCGTGGGCAACGGCTGCCGCGTCGATCACAAACGAGCGCCGGCTAAGCTCACTTGCGGCTGCGATGGCCGCTGTGGCATTCACTACCTCGTGCCGGCCCAGCAGAGGCATCCACAACCGCGCTATCGACTGAGTTGGCCCCTCAATTTGAATGGTCTGGCCATCGGGACGCATCGTCAGCAGCGTGCCCTGCCAGTCGCGCCCCACGAGCGTCAGAGGTGCACCGAGTTCGCCGGCCACCCGCCGGATCACCGCCATGGCATCGTCCGGCTGTGGGGCGATAACAGCCGGCACGCCTGCCTTGAGGATGCCGGCCTTCTCGCGCGCGATCTCGGCGATCGTGTCGCCGAGAATCGCCGTGTGGTCCAGGCTGATGGACGTGATCACCGACAACGCCGGGGTGATGACGTTGGTGGAGTCCAGCCGGCCCCCCAGCCCGACCTCAATCACTGCCACGTCCACCCCCTGCCTGGCGAAGGTGTCGAAAGCCATAGCTGTGGTGACCTCGAAGGTGGTCAGCCCCTCGAACGTCTCCAGGAGCTCGCGCCGCTGTTCAATCCAGGCGATGACCTCCTCTTCGACAATCAGCCGGCCATCCACGCGGATGCGCTCGCGGTAGGTGTGCAGGTGGGGCGACGTGTACAGCCCGGTGCGATAGCCGGCCGCCGTCAGGACCGACGCCAGCATGGCCGCCGTTGATCCTTTGCCCTTGGTGCCAGCAATGTGCACCGTGGGGTAGCGATCCTGCGGATTCCCCAACCTGGCCAGCAGCGCCTGCATTCGATCCAGCGTGTAGTCGGCCCGCTTCTGCTGGCCGGCCGGCCGGGTCTCGAAATTGGCAAAAGAGTAGATGTAGTCGAGTGCTTGCTGGTAGTTCATACGATTGCAATTCTGGTTTTCCTGAAAAAAACATCGCCAGGCACTCAGTTTTACCGCCGAGAGCGCAGAGAACGCAGAGCTTTGTGGGGAAGAATTTGAGCAAAACTCGGCGTTCTCTGCGCGCTCTGCGGTTGGTTTCTGACTGGACTCTGGCGAATTTGTCCACACCCCAACATACTGTGGAG
>CAYYSH010000265.1:0-3960 GCA_964474265.1 uncultured Anaerolineales bacterium | reverse complement strand
GCCCAGTGTGGCACCGTGGATATCCTGTCCCAACAGCAAACGTGGCCCCCAGGTCTTCCACTTGCCGGCCCGGACGTAGTCGGCCCCTTCGACAATCCGCCGGCCCGTTGCCATGATCAGCGCAAACGCAAAATCCGCAGTAGTATCAGTCAGCACCCCGGGCGTATTCCCAACCGGCAGGCCACGCTTCGTAGCCTCTGCAACGTCGATGTTGTCAAAGCCGACCGCGTAGTTGGAGATCACCTTCAGCCTGGGCGCTGCATCCATCAGCTCCGCATCCACTCTGTCGGTGAGCAGCGACAACAGGCCCTCCTTGTCCGCCACCTTTGCCAACAACACATCCCGCGGCGGCGGCAATTCGTCCTCCCAGATCTCGGCGTCGCAAAACTCCCGCACCAAATCGAGTCCCTGCTCTGGAATCAGTCGCGTCACAAAAACTTTTGGCTTGGCCATTTTGGATTCCTCCTGGCTACGACATTACAAAGCCACTTTTTCGTTCGCTCTCATCATATCACACGATTGGCCGGCGTTCAAGCCGAGGCCAGCCACCACATAGGCACATGGCTGGGAAAGAAAACGGGGCGAGCCGGCACCAGCACGTGCCTGATCGCCCCGTTTTCCCTGCCTAAACTGAATCAACTACTGGGGAACGCGTTCCTCCTCCAGATCGAAGTCCCAGTAGCCAGGTCCTTCCAGGAAGTACCGGGCGTTCCGCTCAATGTCGGACTCATACTCTGGCGGGACCTCCCACTCCGGGAAGATGGCTTCAGGCGGACAGACAGGCACACACGCCCCACAGTCAATGCAGACATCAGGGTCAATGTAGAACAAATCTCCCCACTCAGGATCGTCTTTGGGACCGGGGACAATACAATCCACCGGGCAGACCTCGACACAATCGCCGGCCCGAGTACAGAGTGCTGTGATTACATAGGTCATGCGTGTACTCCCTCCTAAGTCAAGCGAGACGTCTCGATGAATGAAATGATCAACGATCTAACGACCGATCCGCTCATTTCTACCACACGGAGGTCCAAACCCCGTATGTTCCAGGTCAGATTTCGGTCAAAATCCGGCTCCGGAAATGAGCTTATGAACATCTCTTCACGTTTGTGCTACAAATGAGCAGCAGGCACGCCGGCATAGGAACCATCATCTCGTGTGCGCCCCATACGCGGCTGCCGGAAATATCACTGCATGTATGATACCGCGTATTTGCTTATTCGTCAACCGCCGGCCGGTCGATACACACTCAATCCGCCGCCGTAGGTAGCGGCCCAGACGTTACCAAGCGGATCCAACGATAGCTCGGTGACGATATTGCTCCCGAGGCCGTTGGCCGTGGTGAAGGTCGTCATCGTCGTACCATCACGGGATAGCAAGACCAGCCCGTTGTTGGTGGCAAACCACTTGTTGCCGTTGGTGTCGATCATGACGTCATTGACCGTGTTGTCTGGCAGGCCGTTTTCAGTGGTGTAAGTAGCAACAGGCTGGCCGTCGGAGCTCAGTACGACGACGCCACCACCCTGGGTGGCACACCACAGACTCCCGTCAATGTCCCCCACCATGGCCCAGACAGCCCCCTTGCCGAAGCCGGCAGCCGGCCCATACTGGCGCCACTCACCAGACGGTGTTAGCACGCTGATGCCGATGGCCGTGCCAAACCACTTGTTGTCCTCAGCGTCAATGCGGACGGTTGCGACCCGATCATCCAGCAATCCACCCTCGGCCTGGGTATAGCGGGTCCATTTGCCAGTGCCGCGATCGAGCGTGGCCACGCCACCTCCCCAGGTTGCAAACCATGGGTTGCCGGCAGCGTCGATGGCCACATCCTGAAGCGAAGCCGCCGGCAGCTCGGTCCCCGCGGTGTACGTCTCCGTGGTCTGACCATTCGGGTTGACGACGGCTACACCAATAAGTGTGACGACCCAGATGTTGCCGTCACCGTCAATAGCAATATCGGTAATGGTGTTGGCCTCTTTTCGGGCACCCGTTGACGTCATGGGCACCCATCGCTGATTGTCCGGAGATAGGGCCATGGCCCCATCTCCGTCGGTGCCTACCCACTTGACACCATGCTGGTCAATGGTCAAGGATATCAGCTTCTGGCTATTCTGGGGCACGAAGGTCTGCCAGACGACCGGTGGTTTGGGAGGGCCCAATATGAGGCTGCAGCCGGCAGTGATAGCTGCGACCATGAAGAGCAACACTGTAGTAATACCTGATCTCATGGGATGTCTCACTCCACCTCTCCTGGATCAATCAACTCCTACGCATCGTAAGACGAAATGCACACAGAAGAAAACGACCTTACCCCGGCAAAGATACGGTTGCGGCTTCAATCCAACATGGATCCACTGTTGGTAGTCAGAAAAGCTCGGGGCACAAGCCGAATGCGCGTCCCTGCCAACCCAATGACATCTGCTCCGTAAACTTCGCCTCATTATAGCATAGTAGAGCCCAAACCATAAACCTTTGGACGCCCACGTCATCTTGACAGGAAAATCATTGGGTGTTAGAATCCCCAGCACAATTCCTCGCGTCGCACTCATCATCTCGTCCCATTCGAGCGGAATCGATGCCGATTCCAGAGAGCGCCAATCCGCATCTCGAACAAGAACAAACGTCGGCAAAGAGACGGGCAGTAGCCGCCCGGTACATCAGGTAGTAGCAGGATGAGACCATGAAGGGACTTTACCCCAAGATCATGTTGCTGGTCGGTGGTGTCTTCGCCATCGTCATGATCGCCATGCTGGCCGTCGTGTACAACACCGAGAGTCGGGAAATCCAGCAGGAAGGGCTGGACCGCGCCGAGGCGCTCAACCGCATGGCCTTTGAGGCTCTCTACGCCTCCATGCGCCAGGGCGGCGGGAGGGAGGGGAACCGCCGGGTCATCGAACGGCTACAGCAAGTGGGTGCCTTCACACACCTGCGGGTAGTGAAAGGTGAGCCAGTAATCCGACAGTTCGGGGCCGAGCCGGCAGAGCTACCCAGAGACGAGTTGGAGCGGCAGGCGCTGGCCGGCCAGGAGGTGCAGCAGATTCGCTGGGAAGATGGCTATCGGGTCGTGCGCTATGTGACGCCGGTGCGCGTGCGTGCCGAATGCCAGCGCTGCCACCACGCCCAGATCGGGGACATCAATGGCGTCATCTCCACCGAGATTTCACTGCGCGAGTACGAGGCGGGGCTGCGCTGGCGGCGAGACATCCTGCTGCTGACCGTGGCCGGCGGCTTCCTGGCGCTGAGCGTGCTCACCTTCTACGGCTTGAGGCGGCTGGTGATCCGCCCGCTGCAGGCTGTCCAACAAGGCGCAGCCGCTATCGCCCAAGGCGACTTGAGTTACCGCCTCCAGGTACGGACTGGTGATGAGCTGGAGGCTCTGTCCAGGCAGTTCAACCACATGGCTTCTCAACTTCAGGAGTCCTACGCCGGCCTGGAGAACAAGGTGGCCGAACGGACACAGGAACTGGCTGCCCTCAACCAGGTGGCCGAGACCGTCAACCGTTCGCTGGACTTGAAGGAAACCCTGCCCGAGGTGCTGACCCAGGTGCTGGCGCTGACAGAAGCGTCGGCGGTCGACATCCGGGTGGTGGAGGATGGTGTCTTGCAGGTGCGGGCCAGCCGTGGCGTGTCCTCGGAGTTTCTGGAGCGGGATGGCCGGACGCCGGTAGGCGATTGCCTGTGTGGAATGGCGGCCCAAGATGGCCGGCCTCGGGTGACGGGAGACCTGCGGCAAGAACAGCCGAAAGCCATGGCCTGCATCGCTGAAGGCTTCTGCTCCAGCCTCAGCGTTCCGGTGACCGCCAAAGATCAGGTGGTGGGCGTCATCCACCTGGCGAGTTCCCGCCCTCACGCCTTCAACGCCCAGCACCAGGCTATCCTGACGGCGATTGGTCAGCACGTGGGGCTGGCCATTGAGAAGGCGCGCCTCTACGACGGGGAGCGCACCCAGCGCCAGTT
>CAYYSH010000264.1:0-3971 GCA_964474265.1 uncultured Anaerolineales bacterium | reverse complement strand
GGCCCCCATCAAGATCGCCGAGGCCATCGCGCGCCACATTGACCAGGTCGATTTCCTGGGGCAGGTCGAGGTCGCACCACCCGGCTTCATCAACCTGCGCCTCAGCCCGGCCTGGCTGGCCCGGCAAGTCAGCACCATCCTGGCCGCGGGCGACCGCTTCGGCAACATCGACCTGGGACGAGGCCGGCGCATCCAGGTCGAGTTTGTGAGCTCCAACCCCAATGGCCCACTGACCATCGGCCATGGGCGGAATGCGGCCATCGGGGACACCATGGCCAACGTGCTGGAGGCCGCCGGCTATCAGGTGCAGCGAGAGTACTACTTCAACGATGCGGGCCGGCAGATGACCCTGTTCTACGCCAGCGTCTACGCCCGCTACATGCAAGAACTGGGCCACACAGAGGTTGAACTGCCCGACGAGGGCTATCGTGGAGCCTACGTCATCGACCTGGCGCGAGAGATCATCGCGGAAGAAGGTGACCGGTTCGCGCACCTCGACTACGACCAGGCGGTGGCAGAGATCGGCAAGATTGCGCTTCAGAAGATGATCGACCTGATCAAAGAGGACATGGCCCTCATGGGTGTGCGCTTTGACCGCTGGTACACCGAGAGCAGCGTCTATGAAACCGGCCTGTTCGATCAGGTGCTGGAGATGCTCCGCGAGAAGGGGTACGTTGAGGAAAAAGAGGGCGCCATCTGGTTCACGTCCACAGAGCTGGGTGAGGACAAAGACAATGTCATCGTGCGTTCCAACGGCCATCCCACCTACTTCGCCTCGGACATCGCGTATCACTACGACAAGTTCATCCTTCGGGGCTTCGATGAGGTCATAGACGTCTGGGGCGCCGATCACCAGGGTCACGTCCCCCGCATGAAGGCGGTCATGCGGGCCTTCGGACTGGACCCGGACCGCCTCGATGTCATCATCTACCAGCTCGTGACACTGAAACGAGGCGATGAGATTGTCCGGCTATCAACCCGGAGCGGAGACCTGATCACGCTTCGGGAGGTCATTGAAGAAGTCGGCGGTGACGTGGTACGGTTCCTGCTCTTGCAGCGCTCCCCTGACGCGCAGATGGATTTTGACCTGGAGCTGGCTAAAGACACGTCGGAGAAAAACCCGGTTTACTACGTGCAATATGCCCATGCTCGCATCGCCAGCATTTTGAGGTATGCGCAGGAACAGGGTGTGCCTGTCTCAGACAACCCGGATCTTTCGCTGTTGACTCACCCTGCGGAACTCAATCTGATCCGTGAAATGCTGCGGCTGCCAGAAGTGATCGAGTTGGTCACCACACAACGGGAGCCGCATCATCTCACTCACTATGCACAGGACCTGGCGACGGCATTCCACGCCTTTTACAAGGATTGCCGGGTGATTTCTTCCGAGCCAGGTGACGAAGCGATCACTCAGGCCCGACTGGCCCTGGTGAGAGCGGCGAAGCTCGTACTGGCACGGACGCTGCGGCTTCTCGGCGTAGATGCTCCCGAACGCATGTAGCATCAGGACGAACCAGAACCTGTCGGACCTTCCCTCTGGCCGGCAGCTTCCAGCAAAGCCACTACCTCATCGTCGCTGGTCTGCTCAAACGACAGGTAGAAGCGTCCCACGGCCCAGAAGGGCTCCGGCGTAGCCAGAACCACCACATCGTCGGCCAACGCGCGCAGTTCCTCAATCGTCCTGGGCGGTCCGACAGGGACAGCCAGGATCAGCCGGCCAGGTTTACGCTTGCGCAATGCCCGCAGCGAGGCCCGAACGGTGGAACCGGTGGCAACGCCGTCGTCCACGAGGATCACGGTGCGCCCTTCAACCTGAGGCGGAGGGCGGTCCCCCCGGTAGACGGCCATACGGCGCTCGATCTCCATCAACTGATGCTCTGTCTCGGCAGCGACGTACTCGTCGGGTATGCCCAACTGCTCCACAACTTGCTCATCGAGAATCAGCGTGCCGTCGCTGGCGACTGCGCCGATGGCGAATTCGGGGTTTTCCGGCGCGCCGATCTTCCGGGTCACGAAGACATCCAGCGGCGCTCCCAGCGCACGAGCGACTTCGTACCCCACCGGAACGCCCCCACGCGGCAACGCCAGAACCAGAACATCATCCCCCAGGTTCAGTTCGCGGAGTCGCTCGCCAAGTTTTTGGCCGGCCTCCCGCCGATCAGCGAATAGCGGAGTCTCATCTCCGAACAACATGGTAATCCTCAGCCGTTGCCCCCACTGCGAGCTAAACGAACCGCCAGTCTCGCGGCATCTTCGGGAGTGCTGGCGCGATGGATCGCATCAAGCCGTTCACCTGGCTTCACAAGTTCCCATGTGCTCAAACCGACCACAGGAACGCCGGCCTTCAGCGCGTGCGCAATTTCGGAGAGGGTGCCGTAACCGCCCCGCACGGCCACGACGGCCTGAGCTGTGCGCACGATAATGAGATTGCGCGCCTGGTCCATCCCGGTGACGATCGGGATGTCAACGTATGGGTTGGCCGCCCGCCGATCCAGGCCCGGCAGGATCCCAATGGTGGTGCCGCCGGCAGACTTCGCACCGCGGCATGCAGCTTCCATCACGCCACCCAGGCCGCCACAAACGAGGGTTGCGCCGGCCTCCGCCAGCGCCCGCCCGACGGCCTCCGCTTCGGACGCCGTTGCAGCGTCACACTGTCCATCCCCGACCACCGCGATGATCAACATGCGACACCATCAGCCCATGTCTAACGGGTACACACCGAGTTGGGTGTAGACAGCACCTTTGGGGTGCAGTTGGCTACGCATCAGGCTGACCCTGTCCACCAGCATCTGACCAACCATCTCAACTGAGTGAGCCTGCAGCGCTTCACCCAGCCGGCGCTGGTAGCCTGCACCGGCCCGCTGATTCACACGACCAAGAGTAAGGTGCGGGTGGAAGGGCCGGCCTTCAGGCTCGAAACCGAGCTCCGCCATGGCCTGCTCCACCCTCTCTTGCAGCGCAAGCAGTTGATCCGTGTCCCCTCCCACGCCAACCCAGATGACTCTGGGCCGGCGCCAGTTGGGGAACACGCCCAACCCCTCAGCCGTGACGGTGAAAGGACGGATGCCGGCCACAGCTCGCGCCACCCCGTCGCCGATGGCCTCGATGCGCACAGCCGGGACATTGCCCAGGAACTTTAACGTCAGATGAATGCCCTCTGGTCGCACCCACCGTACCTCATCGGTCCACTCGTCGGCCCGCAACTCGTCCTGAACCTTCATCAGGCCGGACAGCAATTCCTCTGCCAGCTCAATGGCGATGAATGAACGAATGTCTGCCAAAGTCACGCCCTCCTGTAGAAAAGGATAACAGAGATAGGCCGGGCAGTCAAAGGGAGGATACGAGTTTCCAGAATCGCTCTGCAGCGTGGTCCCCGCCGACGGCCCAGGCGTACTCCCGTACCGCGTCAGCCATCGCCGCCTCGTCGCCGAACAGATCAGGTATCTGGGATGTGTAGCAGGCAATGGCCGCAATCTTCGGCTCGACGTCAACGGCCTGGAGGGCCGGCTTCCAGTCGCCGGGCGGGAGCACAGCCGGGCGAGGAGCAGGCTGTTGGGGCGACGGCTCATCGCTTCGCTCTCGAATCTCCCACCACACGTACGGGAAATCTTCGTAGAACAGGGTGCGCCGGCCTCGTGCCTGTAGAGCCAGTGCCACATCGCGCACAAGCTGGTGATCTACGTGATGACCAATTGCCAGCGGGGCATAGACTGCGGCCTCGCCCGTTTCACTCAGAAGTGCCTCGATGTCTGCTGTGAGCCGGCCCTGCAATGCACGATCTGCCGGATCGACCTCGCCGAAGATGCTATCTTCGTCGGGGTACAGCACCCGGGCCCCGTCCAGGCGGTAGATGGCATCCAGGTAGTCCCAGTAAACCGGCTCAGCGCCCAGTCGGGCCAGCGCCGCCCGATCCTCTGCCCGCCGTGCTGCGACGACGTCCTCGGGGTTTCCCCAGACGGCGTGTTTTTCCT
>CAYYSH010000263.1:0-3973 GCA_964474265.1 uncultured Anaerolineales bacterium | reverse complement strand
GCACAACCCGACCGATGGCTTCGCCTCGGTCGGCCTGGACCAGGCAATCAGGATGCTGATTCGATGCACTGCCGGCCATGCCAGAGTCGCGATAGTGAAACAAATGCAGGGTTGCACCCAATGTGTCAACTGCCTGATGAAGCTCCCTGGCCCTGACCTCTGCCAGGTCCGCTCCATCCTCAACAGCATGTGGGTCCACCGACCCGACTGCTCCATCGGTCATGATCAGAACATGGACATCCACACCCTCTGCAGCATAACGAGCCAGCGTCCCACCGGGACCGAAACTCTCATCATCCGGATGAGCGAACACAGCAAGCAATCGATATCGCGAATTCTTCATTTCAACCGAAACAAGTACTGATTATTGGCAATCTGTCAAGACTACAAAATTATACCAGAGGATGCCTGGAATGAGAACCCGATAAGCCATCCCGCCAGTTGACCACCCGGCTAAAACCTGATATAATATCGCTCGTTATTAAGAATTATTCTGAACACAGAAAGATTCCGCAGTTTTGCGACGGCATGATATTCTCCTGAGGGAACGAGCACAAGCATGGCTGAAAACATGACCATCAAATTCCATCCTCACAAGGAATACAAATACTGCGCTGATGCACTGCTCTCTGCGCTGAACGACCATGAGGGCATTTTCTCAGTTGAAATCGATGGTCAGGCACAGCAAATCCGGTTGAGTTATGACTCTGCTCGCGTTTCGCCGGACGACATCGACGATCTTGCTCTAGAAATCAGCACACGTTTGGAAAGCCAATTGACGCGCTGTGGGCTACTGTACGGCGGTGCCAACTGTGACCAGTGCGCCCAGTTCCTCGACGCACGCCTGGCAACCGCCGGCAACGGCTCCGGCATCAGCGTAACAAGTGCGCCGGCCACCTTCGGCGTTGCGTCTACAGCCGTCGATCTGGCACGCGATCGCGTTGCTCAGCGAACTCGGGAACTGAAGCCCCTTTCCAGGCAAGATAAACCCGCCAGTGGCCACCCGGGCAGGTCTCTGGCTGTTCCGCCGGCTGTGCTCAGGACCGGCCTCACCGGGTTGGCCGCCGTGTTCCTGGCCGGCGGGTGGCTGGCCGGCCAGCTCGGCACACCGACACGCATCGAAATCGCTCTGTTCGTGCTGGCGTACCTTGCCGGCGGCTATTTCGGAGCGCTGGAGGGGCTGCAGGCCCTGCGTGAACGGTCCCTTGACGTCAACCTCCTGATGGTAGTTGCTGCCCTGGGTGCCGCATCCATCGGTGAGTGGCTGGAAGGTGGACTGCTGCTATTTCTGTTCTCCCTGAGCGGCACGCTGGAAGCATACGCCATGGGGCGCACCGAGAACGCCATTCGTTCCTTGATGGACCTGCGCCCCAATCAGGCGACCGTTCTCCGAGATGGTAGGGAAATCACGGTCCCGGTGGAGGCGCTGCGCGTAGGCGATCTGGTTGTTGTACGGCCCGGCGAGCGCATACCGGCCGACGGCACGGTGGCCGAGGGGGAGTCTGCGGTGGACCAATCGCCTATCACCGGCGAATCGATGCCAGTTGAGAAACGCCGTGGTAACCCGGTATTCGCCGGCACCATCAACGGATCGGGGGCTTTGACCGTTCGCGTCACGAAATTGGCCGAGGAATCCACCCTGTCGAAAATCATCCAACTCGTGGCCGAGGCCCAATCAGAGCAGGCGCCCACTCAGCGCTTTATCGACAATTTTGGTGACCGATATGCCCTCGCCGTTATTGCAGGCGCTATCCTGACAGCCACTATCCCGCCACTGGCGCTGGGATGGTCGTTTGACACTGCCTTCTACCGGGCGATGACACTGCTCGTGGTCGCCAGTCCGTGTGCTCTGGTGATCTCCACGCCGGCCTCCATCTTGAGCGCCATCGCCAACGCAGCTCGCAGTGGCATCCTGTTCAAAGGGGGCGCTCATCTGGAGAACGCGGCCCGGTTCCAGGTCGTCGCCTTCGACAAGACAGGGACACTGACGGTTGGCCGGCCTGAGGTGACGGATGTCATCCCCCTGGATGGAACTGCCAACAAAGCTGTGTCATCCGAAGAACTGCTGGCACTTGCTGCATCGGTGGAGCAATGGAGCGAGCACCCGCTGGCGCAGGCTATCGTTTCAGCGGCAGAAGCTCGTAACGTCGTCACCCTGGAACGAGCATCTGATCTCCAGGCAATGCCAGGTCAGGGCGTTCAGGCGACTCTAAATGGGCGGGTGATACGCATCGGGAACCGACGGCTCTTCGAAGAGGACGGTCTGTGGTCTGCTGAGATTGCCCAGACTGCAGCCCGCCTGGAAGCCGAGGGTAAGACCGTGATGATGATTGCTTCCCGGGACAGGCAACCTTTCAAAACCAACGGGAGCATACGACTACAGAACGGCCCGGCGTGGACGCCACTGGGGCTGATTGCGGTGGCCGATGCAGTACGGCCCGATGCCCGGGAAGTCATCCAGGCTCTGCGTGCGCTGGGTGTCAGGCGGATCGTGATGATCACGGGTGACAATCACCGGGTGGCCCAGGCGATTGGGGAGCACCTGGGGATTGACGAGGTATATGCGGAGCTGCTACCTGAGGACAAAGTGGCGATTGTACGCCGGCTCAAGGAGCAATACGGGAGCATCGCGGTGGTAGGTGATGGGGTAAACGACGCGCCGGCGCTGGCAACGGCATCGCTGGGAATTGCCATGGGCGCTGCCGGCACGGACGTCGCTCTGGAAACCGCTGACGTGGTCCTCATGGCGGATGATCTGACGAAGCTGCCGTACGCCATTGCGCTTGGCCGGCGGGCCCGTCGCGTGGTGAAGCAGAACGTTGCCTTTTCAATCGCGGTGATTGCGGTTCTCATTGGCGCAACGCTCATCCAGGGCCTGCCACTACCAGTGGGCGTTGTGGGGCATGAGGGCAGCACGCTCGTTGTTGTGAGCAATGGATTGCGCCTGTTGGGTTTTCGACCGAGTTTCAGATGATCGAGTAGAAAGTTGGCGAGGATGACTGGGACGCGCCACCCGATGTGTGGGAATCATCCGAATGAATCCCGGCTCCGTTTGGCCGCGTCCCTATCCTCACCCCTGATCAACACTGAATCTTGATCTACGCGCTTCCAGGTACCTCCTGCGGAACAACCCGGCGTTCGGGTTTCTTAGAAACGGCCAATTGGAACCCGATGAACATCAAGATCGCCCCGACAAACTCGCTACCATAGAGAAAGCCTGTTGTCCCGAGCCGCGCAAGCGTGCCACCGATTGCCGGCGACAGCGCGCCAAGCGCAATCAGCACATTACCCAGCACACGATTAGGCAAGATGCGCTTTCGCCAAAATAGATACGCAGAGTAGATTGCCCCACCGATGAGAGTTATCACACCATAGGTGTTGAAGAACGGTGTTAGCAGCCGAACCCTAGCCCCCTCGGGCAAAATACTGCGGTATTGATCACTCAGGGCCTTGGTCGTCGTAAATGTATTGGCACCAGGCAGCGGTGTGGACCATAGCATGTACACGGCAAACAAAGAGCTGAGGAGCAGAATGGCCATCAGGACGTGGGCAACGTATGGCCGGCGAACCAGCAAGTAAACCGTCCCCTGTCCCAGCCAGGCCGCTGTCAAGATCGCTCCACAAAGGTACCACAGCCGAAACATCGTGGGGCTCCAGGCCTGCGTGGCATAGAACTCAGAGAAGGTGCCAAGTCCATACAAGATCAGCCCCGCACCCCAAAGCAACAGGTGATTTGCAGGCCGGCGCGAAGCCCAGCGACGCAGGACAAAGAAAGCGAAAACAAAAGTAACGACTGTCGAGAGTAGCGGAAGCCAGTTGATGATCTGCATTTTCTGATGATCCTTTCGATTTCCTCCGGTGATTAGGGCCAAAGACGAGAGAGAAGTCAGCCTACATCTCCCAGCCCCTGGCTCTCCTAATTAATGGTAGGGAACCAGCCCAACCAGAACACCAAACGCTACCAGCAATACTA
>CAYYSH010000262.1:0-3976 GCA_964474265.1 uncultured Anaerolineales bacterium | reverse complement strand
CGGCGAAAGATGCCGGCCTCGATGGCCTGCCGGACGTCATCGCCCGTCACAACGTCGTGTCCGTTCTGGCTGGCGAAGTAGGCCGCTTCCCGGACAAGATCGGCGATGGGGCCGAAGCGCGTCGATAGTTTCTCCTGGTCACCGACGACGCGCGAACTATGCTCGACCAGACGCGCTACCGCCGTTCGGTCGAAGGCCGGCAACCCCTCCTCTTCGCTCAGCGTCCGCACGAACAAGGCGTACTGCCGCTCGGCCTCGGGTGTTCGATCCATGTACGGCCCGAAGTCAGCCTGGACCTTGAAAAGCTTTGGAAAGTCTTCATCGTAAGCGTGGAGCAGGTAGTACAGGAGCGGCGAACCGATCATCACCACTTTCACGTCCAGTGGGATCGGCTGCGGCTCCAGCGAGACGGTGCTTACCAGGCTGAGTTGTTCGCCCAGGCTCTCCGTTCGGATCTCACCTGCCTTCAGCGAGCGCTTCAGGACCTGCCAGGCGTAGGGATTGGTGAGAACATCAAGCGCGTTCAGGACCAGATAGCCGCCGTTAGCGCGGTGGAGCGCACCAGGCTCGATCATGGTCAGATCTGTGACGAGGGCTCCGAACAGTGCGCGGTGCTCAATGCGACCGACCAGGTTGCCGTAGGTGGGGTTGTTCTCTACCACGACCGGCGCGCCTTCGGTTTCAGCATTGTCGATGATGACATTGACGGCGTAGCGGACGAATTGCTGCTCGTCCGCCAGTGTCCGGAGTGCCGGCGGCAGTCCTTCCGGAGCTGACTCGCGACCGCGGAAGGCATCCACGTTTTCTACCACATCTTCTCGGACGCCCTCAAGATACTCAACAACCTCCGGCAGATCGCTGTACTTGGCCTGCAGTTCGTCGATGTGGTGCCCAACGGCCAGCATGGCGATTTGCCGCTCCAGGTCACGGACGCGGGCCCGGGCCTCTTTTTCCAGTTCTCGAATTCGGCGCATGCCCCGCTCAATTTCGCCGGACAGTTCTTCGCGAAGACGTGCCAGCTTGGCCTTTGTCTGCTCGTCGAGGGCCTCGTACTGTCGATCGGTGAGCGGCTCGCCATGAAGGGCCGGCACCAGAATCAGGCCAACCGGGGTGCGGACCAGGGCAAAGGCCCGGCTCTTGGCCTGTTCTTGAAGCTCTTGAAAGAGGGCTTCTTGCTGTTTCTCGATTTCCCTGACCACCCGCTTGCGCTGTTCCTGGAACTCTTCGCTTTCAAAAGCACGGGGGATGTCCTGGCGAAGGTGGTTGACCAGGGATTTCATCTCATCGCGGAGCTCGCGGCCCTGGCCAGCCGGCAGGCGCAAGATGCGGGGCCGGCGTGGGTTCTCGAAGTCGGTCACGTAGCAGAAATCATCCGGCACTGGCTCCTCGGCGGAGCGCTGCTCTAGGAAACGCGTGATCAGCGTGGTCTTCCCGGACCCTGGCAGGCCGAAAGCGAACACATTGTATCCCCGTGAGGCAATGCCAACACCGAATTCCAGCGCCTCAACGGCCCGAGGCTGGCCAACGATCTCTGACAGCGGCTCCAGTTCGGCAGTCGTCTCAAAGTCGAAGGCTGCCGGATCACATGGCCGGTATACCTGCTGGGCTGTCAGTTCCTGAATTGCCATGATGCACTCCTCCCTACCTCAGCAGCCAGTAACTGGTCACTGGTCACTGGTTACTGATTCATGGATCTCCCCTGGTCACGCTCGTAGCTGGCCTCCACGGTGATGGCAATGCCTCCCCGGACGTTGAACTCTCCAACAACTTTGCAGCGCAGCGGATCCAGCGCCTCCACAAGGTCATCCAGAATCATGTTCGTGACATGTTCGTGAAAAACTCCCTCGTTTCGGAAAGACCACAGATACAGTTTCAGCGATTTCGACTCCAGGATTCGCTTATCGGGGACGTAGCGAATCGTGATTGTGGCAAAGTCTGGCTGTCCTGTCATGGGACAAACGCATGTGAATTCATCCGTCTTCAAAGTTACCCAATACTCACGGCCCGGGTGCTGGTTAGGGAACGTCTCCAGCTTACGGACCGGGCCGGTTACTTCCCGACCTAGCAGTGTCAAGTCCTTCGTCAACTCTTCCCGTTCCATTTTCGCTCTCCACACGCTTCGTGTTGTTGCATGTGAGCCGGCCTACCCTGCCGGCGCCGGCTCGCGCGCCATCTCTGCCCGGCTGCGCACCAGGTAAATCAACGGGATACTCACCAACGTGACGGCCATCTTCACGATGTACTGCCCGCGAATCAGCGGTAGAACCGGTAGCACACCCAGAAAGGCCATGGTGATGAAGACGGCACTGTCCACGAACGTGGACACGGCGTTGCTGACCAACACCCGCGCCCAGCGATAGCCGCCCACCCGTTGACGCCACCAGGCGAATACCTCCGTGTCGATGAATGAGGCCACGAGATAGGCTGTCAGGCTGGCCAGCACGATGCGCCAGGTGGAGCCTAACACGCCGGCAAAGGCCGCCTGGTTCTCGTAGAAGCTCGCCGCCGGCAACGCAATGGCAAACTGCACGTAGGCCGCCAGCAAGACGTTGGCCGTAAACGCGGTGACCACAACATAGCGGGCACCGGTCTTCCCTAGCCGCTCGTTCACGAGATCGATGAGCGTGAACGTGAGGGCGTAGATGAAGACGGCTGCCGGCACAACGATGGCCCCGCCGGCGACGCTGACCGGCTTCGACGCCGTCACATTGGCGATGATTTCGCACGCGATGTACAACCCAATGATGAAGATTGTCCTAAAATCGTATCGATTCATCATCTCTCCGAACACGGATGTCACTGCTCTATAGTTGCCTGGATGGCTGAGTTGGCTGGATGGCTGAGCCGTACCAATGTGAGCCATCCAGCTATCCAGCAAATTTCATGCTTCATGGCCCCCATAGAGGCATGTTGACTGATCACTGTTCACTGTTCACTCCTCACTGTTCACTGGTTACTGATCACTGTTCATTGGCTCCGAGCCGGCGGCACAGGGATTCGCCGTCGGCTCCGGCATTTGGGTTTTCACCGTGATCTCCTGGAAGTCCATGGCCTCCAACAGCTTGGTGATGGCCAGTTCTGCTCGCTGGTTGGCCTGCCCCAGGATGTCGCTCTCGCAAGCGCCGGCAATGATCTGCTCCAGCGCCTGGCGCTCAGCTTCCGTCTGCAGCTCAGGGGCCTGAGGGGAAAGAACCCCTTGCTGAAAGTCATAGACGTACGATCGGTTTACGTCCAGTTTGGAATCCAAAATCTGGGGCGGTGGAAGGGTGACGGTGACGCTTCGATCGTCTTGCACCACGACGTCCGCCGGCCCCAGGAGACCGAGATCGACGCCGGCCCGCACCTCACCGTAAGCGACGTACAACAGCCGGGTGTTGAACTCAAACGGCCCAATGGCGCGGCCTTTGCTGGCAGTCACGACTGTCTGCATGCCGAACCGCGTGGTTGTCAGCTCACTGAGTCCCTGAATCTGGTGCAGCACCACCGGCCCGATGTCGATCTTCGGCGTGGCCGTCGGGCCAGGCGTGGGGATGGCGAAAAGGTTGACTACGTTGTCGAAGAAGCGCTGTCCCTGGCGAGCCACACCAATGGTCGCCACGCAGGCGAAAAGGATGCCGGCTGCGATGAAAACCAGAATGAGATTGACCAGCACTCGGGTCAGGCTGATACGCCGGCGCTGCGGTTCAGGTTGCTCATCAGGGAGTTGGTCTGGAACAGCCGGCGGCTGCCACTCTTGATTGCCATGATTCGACATGCGGACACACCTCACGCTTATCTTTTCCAGGCTCTCTGTCTACAGCGATTATAGCATGCCTTGGGCTGACGTACAATGGTGCCTGACGTACACAATCTCCATTTGCGCATTTAGTCTGACATGTCTATAATAGCTTCCCGAATAGCTTCCCAGCAACGAGATTAAGCCCGACAGGGGGGAGGGATAGCCTGTATGAGTGACCATCTTGAACGCGTAATTGAG
>CAYYSH010000261.1:0-3977 GCA_964474265.1 uncultured Anaerolineales bacterium | reverse complement strand
CGCTTCAAGGTAGTTGGGGGGAGCTGTGGATGCAGAACAGAAGCTTGATATAGCATTAGCGCTAGGGGTATTGGCCCTGGCACTCATTGGTCAGTTCTTCTTTAGCAAGGTGCGAGGAGATTCACGGGACGGCTTGATATTCTTCGCACTGGCGGTCGTGCTGTTCCTAATCTTAGCAATGCGGTCGGAGGCCGAGCCGACCCAAGAGGGCCCGCGCACGTCGTGGCTGCACCAGGCGTTTGACAGCGTACGTGGTGAGCCAGTGCGGGCCGCACTGGTTGTGCTGAGCTTCGCTCTAGCCTACACAACGGTGCGGCTCCTCAAAGCCAAACCCGGTACTGGCAGCTATTGGGACGCTTTTGCCCTGTGGGGGATGGGGGGACTCTGTATTGTTGCTGCTTTTGCCGACTTCTCGCGCGTAGACCTGCGGTCTTGGTTTCGCCGCCACCGCCTGGAACTTGTGGTGGTCACGGTCATGACCTTGACTGCCGGCGCGTTACGATTCGTTGCTCTTGGCACAATTCCTGACGTGGTGAGCGGGGATGAAGGTAAAATAGGAATGCTTGCCCTCTCTGTCCTCAAGGGGGAGCTCAACAACATGATGGCCACTATTTTCGGCCACAGCACAATGTACATTTTCGCAATGGCCGGCGCCATGAAGTTGTTCGGCGTGAACGTTATGGGGCTACGGTTACTGTCAGCGCTGGGTGGGACTCTAACCGTGCCGGCGTTGTACGTCCTTGCTCGCCGCATGTTCGGTGTGCGAGTTGCAGTGATTGCGGCGGCCCTGCTTACGGTCTCCCATTTTCACCTGCACTTCAGCCGCATCATTGTTGCCGGCAGTATCCAGGATGCGTTGTTTGCCACCCTCGCCTTTTACTTCTTCTTAACTGGCTTGGAAGAAAGAAGCCCCTTTCGCTTTGTTCTCAGTGCCCTCGTTATCGGCATACATCTGTACATCTACATGGGCGCTCGGTTGCTAATTTTGCTCCTGCCGGCATATGTGTTTGCCTTGTGGATCACGGATCAGGAACTCGTGCGGGAGAATCTGGGCAATCTGCTGACTTTCGTTGGGGCATTGATTGTCATGTCGGCACCCATGGCTCTGTGGGCGGTTGAGCACACGGCCGAGTTCATGGCCCGCGCCAACCAGGTTGGGATTATCCAGTCGGGTTGGCTGGCAAATGAGGCACACAGGACTGGTCAGAGCCAGTTCAGCATTCTTGTTCATCTGCTGGTCCAGGCCTTTCTGACGGTGAATTACTACCCGGCTAAAGCGTTCTACAACTCGACGTTGCCCATGCTCGATTTCTTATCTGGGGCTACCTTCATCCTCGGATTAGCCTACTCGCTCTACCACATCACCGATCGGCGGCATCTGTTGCTCAACGCCTGGTTCTGGTCTGGCATCGTCGTAGGAGGCGCACTGGTGGTCCTGCCGGCTGACGCGGCCTATCGCATCATGATCATCTTTCCAGCAGTATGCATTTTTGCCGCCCTGGGTTGGGACAGGTTGATCGAGTTTGGCGTTAGGGAGATGCCGGCCAAGAAGGTGACGATGAACGCTTTTACAGCAGTGTTCATTGTTCTCGTCACTGTTCTTAACCTGAAAGCGTACTTCATCGACTACGCTCAGTCGTGTCGCTATGAAGATTGGGGAACGCGGTTCGCATCGTACATGGGAGAATATCTGGGTACAGTGGGGCCTGAATATAAGGCTTACCTGATGGGCGCGCCTCGCATTCGCTATGGCATCCACAGATCGGTGGATTTCTTGAGCGAGGGTACCTCCGTGACAAATGTCGATGAGCGAATAACCAGTGAGCCGACTTTCGTTGATCCGAATAGCAAGGTGGTGTTCATATTCATTCCCGATCGCCAGAACGAGCTGACATTTGTAAAACAGTACATGCCAGGTGGCAAAGTACTACGCAAATATGACTGTGGTAACCTTATGATGGTCATCTATCAGGTGGATGGAAGTTCATCGTGACGATACACCCAACGCTGATGCATCTCCCGCAGCGCAGGCTGGCTCGGGAAGCTGTCTCTGGCGTTAGGTGCAGGTTTCGCGCGGGCTGTGGATCAGTGATGATCGCATTACGACCTCCATGTGCACCGTGGCCTGAGTTAGGCAATTGAGGGTACCAGGCAAACATGAAGGACGAGCGTTCTCGTGTGCTCTCGGGTTTGAGCGTGGGTATCAGTTCATGGATGGAGAATCTGACCCGGCTCAAGCCACTTAGCTCTCCCTGGCGTACAATGTTTGTCGAGAAAGGGTCCGAGCTTGAGTGTGCCGGCGCGAGCTTGGAGTGGCGGGCGGTTGTGCTGGAGTGGCTGCTGATCTTTGTCCTCGTCCTGACCTTCTGTACAGGCTTCCTCGACCTGGGCACACGACGCCCTCTGCCAGGCAATGAGGCCGAGGTGTTTCAGTCCCTCGATTGGGTGTTGGTCAATTCCATCAGCCGATATGGACAGTTCCCCCTCTGGAATCCTTACCTGCGCACCGGGTTGCCGTTTGTGGCAGACCCCATGCTCCACGTGTACAACCCCCTTGTGACCGTCCCGGTACTGCTGTTCGGCGTCCTGGATGGCTTCAAGATCGCCCTATTCCTGAGTTTCTTCGCAGCCGGCCTGGGGATGTGGTGGCTCGGCGCAGTCCTGGGGATGGGCCGTGCAGCCCGCCTGTGGGTGGCGCTGATGTACGCTTTCAGTGGGCCGGCGGTGGCCCGGTTCTTTCAAGGTCAATACCTGTTCGTGCTGGGGTTCGCGTGGATCCCGTGGAGTCTGGCCGGCCTGATCGCCGCCACCAGGACCCGGCGCAAGCTCCATGCTGTTATCGCTATTTTCGCCCTGGCTTTGCTTTTCTTTTCCGGCAACGTCTACTATGCCTACTACATGCTGTTTGTCATCGGGTTGTGTTGCCTGGTCATGCTCGTTCGCTTTCGGTCTCGCGCCCCGTTTGTGGATTGGAACAGGGCCGGCGTGCTTCTGGTGGTGGGTGTTCTGGCCATTGGGATCATTGCGGTCCAATTGCTGCCGCTGGTCGAGTTCTGGCCACATATCAGCAAGGGAACGAACCCTGCATTCACTGATTCACAGACGATCAGGCAGATTCTCCTCGACTATATCTCGCGAGACAAGAACCGCCCGGACGCCCTTCAGACCCTGCCTCCGCAAGAGTTTTACGCCTACATCGGTATCTGGCCGTTCCTGGCGCTGATCTTTTTACCGCTGGCAGCCTGGAAGCGGGACAGGAGGCTGCTCCTGTTCTTTGGGGTACTGTTCATGTTCGCGCTTGTCTGGATAGATGTCCGCGATATGCCGTGGCGCGGTATTTTCGCTCAGTCCACCTTTTTCAGTCAATTCCGTTACCCCACGCGTATGCTGATCTACGGGGCCTGCGCAGTCATTGTGCTGGCCGGCCTCGCATTGGACGCTCTGTGGGAAGCTGCCGCGCGTGAAGCCAGACAGTGGCGACAGTGGAAACAGCAGCCCGTGCGGTGGTCTCTCGCGCGTGTAGCCCTGTTGTTGTCCACTGTGTTCATGGTGCTGTCCGTTGCGGACGTTTATGGGGCGAACAGGCAATATGCCGGCACGCGTGAGCCTTACGAAACCTCCTACGACATCATGCGCTGGCTGCGTGGCTTCGATTCTTCTGAGTACTACGTGGGCAACCCCATCGGATGGCATGGGGCGGTTGTCTCGAATGGGCTGCGCTACATTGATGCCTGGTATCACTTCGGCGACATTCGCTCACTGAACGGGGCTGTGAATCGCCGGCCAGTTCAGGCACGTCCGCATTACCTGGTGCTGGCGAAGGACTCCGAGCCGGAATTGCCGGACCCCATTGCAGTCCGGCGCTTTGAAGCGCACACCGTCTACAAGCTCCCGCACAGCCTGCCGTTCGCATTTGCGGTCAAGAACGATGAACTGTCAGATACTTCAGCGGGTCGTGAGCTGTGGCGCGAGGATGT
>CAYYSH010000260.1:0-4023 GCA_964474265.1 uncultured Anaerolineales bacterium | reverse complement strand
CTCTTTGGGCTAATAGCCTTGCTATTGATTACAGGCTTCATAGCCGCCATGTATGTGATGGGTGGACCTCCTTCAACGCCTGTGGCAGCTCTTCCTCAACAACAGCGATCTACAGCAATCATCGTTCCAACGAATACGCCCAGACTCCCAGGTCCTACCCCTTGGATTAGACCGACGATCACGCCTGTGCGAGAACTCGCTCTGCCAACGCCCATGCCGGGTACCGGGCAGGCCATTGGACGGGCGTTGTGCAACGGTGCTCCTAAACAAGAGCATTGGGTTACTCTGGTTGTGATCAAGGACACCACTCTCTGGATCTCACGGATGATCCTTACAGACGAAAACGGTCGATGGTTTGCTAACAACCTGCATCCAGGAATCTATGCGGTCTTGGGCGAGTACCCAAGGACTCCTCCGGATGACCAGGCGCTCAACCAACGGCGGGCTGTCAAGGCTGGTCAGATGACAGATTTCGGGGACCTTGAGCTACCGCCGTGGCTCTGCCGGTAGTTCTCTTGTGCGGGGCGGATAAATCGGCCGGCGTCCTTCTCGCTAACCTGTTTGTTCATCCGCCGGCCATCTCCTACCCCCCGATCTGAAACATGTTCCGCTTTTCAGTGGAAATACCCTGGTCCAGCGCGTGACCTGTCGGCTTGTTGTGGACGGCCCGTGCCAGAATGGCTTGAACGTCCTCAATCGTGCCACCGTTGCGGATGGTGGCCCTCACGTCGAGTTCGTCGTCGTGGAGCAGGCACAGATGGAATTTGCCATCGGCGGTGAGGCGCATGCGGTTGCAGGTGCCGCAGTAAGGGTTGCTCACCGGGCTGATGAACCCCACGATGCCCCGCGCGCCCGGCAGCCGGTAGTTGTCGCTTTCGTCAGCGGGGTTCGGGCTGGGCACTGGAGATAGCTCACCCAGCGCGGCCTCGATGCGCTGCCGGCTCTCATCGCTGGTCACCAGTCGGTCGATGGCGAACTGAGCCTCCGGACCACCACCCAGGGGCATGAGCTCGATGAAACGTACATGCCAGTCATTGTTCAGCGTCAGCCGCGCAAGATCGACCACGTCTTCATCATTGTAGCCCCGAGCGACCACGCAGTTGATTTTGATCGGGGTCAGGCCGGCCTCTTCCGCAGCCCGGATGCCGGCCCACAACTTGTCCAGACTCCCCCACCGCATGATGAGCGGCAGCCGTTGGGGGTGCAGGGTGTCGATGTGGATGTTCACCCGTGTCATGCCGGCAGCCTTCAGAGTTCGTGCCATGTGTGGCAGGCGCAGACCGTTGGTGGTCATGGTGACCTCGCGGATGCCATCGATGCCACTCACACGGCGCACAATGTCCACCAGCTCGGGCCGTAGCGTGGGCTCGCCGCCAGTGAAGCGGACCTTGCGAAAGCCGGCGCCGGCAGCCGCCCGTGCCACCAACTCGATCTCCTCGGCCGTCAGCAGGTCTGGGCCTAGCACGAAACGCAGCCCGTTAAGGGGCATGCAGTACACACAGCGCAGGTTACAACGATCGGTGAGTGAAATGCGCAGGTAGTTGATGTGCCGGCCAAATTGATCATGCAGTTGGATGGGATGTGTGGTGGTGAACATTGCAGGTCCTCTTTCTGCGTGGCGGAGAGGTCAGAGACTGACAGCCACTGAGTCTCCAATCTCAGAATATATCTCCGATTACGAGTGCGCTGACGAGGTCGCCTCGCTTGAAATTCCCTTCGCCGTGTGGGAGCCGCAGAAGCGCATTTGCACCGACCATTGAGAGAAGCCGGCCCGACCCCTGGAAGCCGGTAGTCCTGGCATAGAATTGCCCGTCCCGATAGGTGACAATCGCCCGTTGAAACTCTGTCCGGTCGGCGGTGTGATGGACATCATGCTCCAGGATGACCTTCCGTTCCGGTCGGAACAGATCACGTTCGGGGTAACCCTGCATCCGGCGTAGCGCAGGCCGCACAAAAATCTCGAACGACACCAGGGAGGATACCGGGAAGCCGGGCATGGCGAACACCGGTTTGCCATTGACGGTGGCGAAGGTAACTGGCTTGCCGGGTTTGGTGTAGACCCGGCCGAAGTGAACCGTTCCCAGTCGCTCCAGGATGGGTTTGACCAGATCCTTATCCCCCATGGACACCCCGCCGGAGGTGAGCAGCGCGTCAGCTTGTTCCAGCCCTTGTAGCATCAACTCTTCCAACGTCGTCTCAACGTCGCGGCTCAGGCCGAGAACGAGGGGGATACCGCCGGCCTCTGCCACAGCCGCTGCCAGCGTATACCGATTGCTATCGCGAATCTGCCCCGGTCCTGGCGACTCATCCGGTTCGACCAGCTCATCCCCGGTGGACAACACCGCCACCGTTGGCCGGCGATAGACCTTCACGCTAGTGCACCCGATAGTGGCCAGAAGCCCGATTTCAGCCGGCCCGAGGCGTGTTCCCTGTTTCAAGACCAGTTGCCCTTTCTGAATATCCTGGCCCGGCGGTCGGATGTCAGCGCCTGGCTCAATGGTTTCCTGATGGATGATCACGCGCCCGTTCTGTTCTTCCGTTCGCTCGACCATGACCACCGCATCAGCGCCCGGCGGGATTGGCGCACCGGTGGTGATCCGAACCACAGTACCCGGTTCTACCCGGGGCCCACTTGCAGTGCCGGCCATCTGCTCACCGACGAGCCGGCGCACGCGAGAGGTATCACTGGCAACCACAGCAAAGCCGTCCTTTGCTGCGGCGGCAAAAGGTGGCATGTTCTCCGCTGCATGGATGTCCTCAGCCAGCACAAAGCCCAGAGCTTCATCGAACCGCATCGTGGCCGGCTCCAATGGCCGGATGCGGTCGAGGATTCGCCTCTGGGCCTCTTCAACAGGGATCATTGGATACTTGGATTCAGCCACGGTGTATTGACTCCTCAGGTGTTGATTGAATCGTTATGATGGGCCGTCATAACGGTGCGCAAAAAAAATCAGTTTTCATGGAAAACTTCTCGATATCGCTGTTGCACTAGCTCATTAAGACCTCTGGTAAATTCCCGGAACTGCTGCACATATCGCTCACCAGCCGGCGTGAGCCGTGCACCACCGCCGCCGGGGCCGCCGGTGTGCGTTTCAAGAACAGGGGTACCGAGGCGTTCCTCGATCTCACGTATCTTCTGCCAGGCCACGCGGTATGGCACGTTCATCTTCTCGGCGCCGGCAGTGATCGAGCCAGTCTCGGCAATGGCCTGCAGTAGATCAACACGCCATGAACTGAGGACAACTTCGCCGTCCTGCTCAATCCAGAAATTAGCGCGTGGTTTCATCTCTTGAACCCCATTATACGACAAATAGAGCAATTCTGCAAGGTTGACAACGTTTTCTAACTTTGCTATACTAGCTTTTGTTCGCCCCTCCGCATATACTTCGCACGTGGGCCAGGGTGTCTGGTTCTCATGCTGCGTAACTATGCCCGGTTCTGAAACGGTCACTACACGTTGGGGCAAGAGCCGCCCGTCGAGAAGTCTTGCCAGGTTGTCTGGCAGGCTCGAAATCTGCCCCACGTGCCGCTTTTGCCGCAAGTGTCAGTATGTTCATGACGAGAGGAAGCCGGCCCTCGCTCGGGAAGGCGAGGATCATGGTTATCAGATTCAGAGGGAGGTGATGGCCAGGAAGTCTTATTTGCAGGAGTCTGGGCTGGCTCGTCGGCTTGGATGATGGCCGTTTGGCTGTCGCCTGCGTTGTGTGGCAGAGTTCAGCCCTCGCGAGCAGCAATCTGTGATCGGCCGAGATAATCAACCGAGAACTGAAGGAGGAGAGGAAATGAGCAATCGACGCATTTTGATCGTCCTGGCGTTGCTTCTAATGCTGGGACTGTTGGCGGCCTGTGGTGGGGGCGCTCAGCCGACCCCAACCAGTCCCCCCCAGGCGACGGAGGCGCCGGCGCAACCCCCAGCCGGCTTCGTGTGTGACGATCCCATCGGGTGTGTAGACATTGGTCCCGACGAGCCGATCCGCATCGGCTACGCGCTGGTGCTCAGCGGTCCCAACGAGACACTGGGTG
>CAYYSH010000259.1:3738-4026 GCA_964474265.1 uncultured Anaerolineales bacterium | reverse complement strand
GTACTCGGCATTGTCGTGGGCGGCGTGGCCGCGCATGCGCATGGTCTTGCACTCGATGAGGGTGGGGCCTTCACCCTGACGTGCCCGCTCCACCGCCGCGTGGGCAGCTTCGTACACGGCCAGGACGTCGTTGCCGTCCACCACCACGCCGGGGAAACCGTAGCCGGCGGCCCGGTCGGCGATGTCCTGAATGGCGAACTGGCGGGAGGTCGGCGTCGAGTAAGCGTACTGGTTGTTCTCGCAGATGAGGACCACCGGCAGTTGGAAGACACCGGCAAAGTTCAGCGC
>CAYYSH010000259.1:0-3728 GCA_964474265.1 uncultured Anaerolineales bacterium | reverse complement strand
TCCCCGAAGAAGGTCATCGCCACCCGTGGCTCCTCCCGCAGCCAGAAGGACAACGCCACGCCGACGGTCACCGGCAGCGAGTCGGGGATCATGCTCACGAAACCAATGATGCCCAGGCTCAGGTCCCCCAGGCCGTGCATGTTCCCATCCCGCCCCCGGGTGGGGCCGGCGGCGCGTCCCAGGAACTGAGCCATGATACGTCGCGCGCTCATGCCGCGCAGCAGGTAGGAGCCCATGTCGCGATGCATGGGCGCGATGATGTCGTCAGGTCCCAGGGCATACGCCGCGCCGACCGAAATGGCCTCGTGGCCGCGCTGCGAAAAGGCTGCACCCAGGATCTTACCCTGATTGTAGAGCAACATCATGCGGTCGTCTAGAGCGCGGGCGAGCCGCATCCAGTAGTAGATGTCCAGGAGTTGGTCGTTGTTGAGATCCACGCATATCCTCCCCAGATCACTTATTCCTATCTTCCCAGTCTGGTACCTCCTCGTCCACGCTCCACAAAAATGTAAACACGCCAGTTGGCCCAAAGTTCTTGAACCGTCTGGCCAATTCCTTGCGCCGCTGAGCGTATGACCAGTCGTCCATGGAGCGCAGGAAGGCATGGAAGGAGCCGTACTCGTGGATGATGCGCTGGAATTCGCGGGCGTTCTCGATGGTAGCAGCGATCTTGCGACCGTTGCGCACGATGCCTTCATCGCTCAGCAACCGGTCCACATCCCGATCATCATAGGCAGCCACCTTGTTGATGTCGAAGCCATCGAAGGCCCGCTGGAAGTTGGGCCATTTGTCGTTGATCACTTTCCAGCTAAAGCCGGCCTGGAACACGGACTTCGTCAACTGCTCGAAGTAGCCGCTGTCGTTGGCCGGCTTCTGGCGGGGTGGGATTTCGTATCCAGGCATAGGTTTCTACTCCACAACATTCGTTAACGTTCTCGAGCCTGTGACCACAGATCGTACGCCGGCGCGTCAGACGCATCCGTTCCAGGTCTACAGGGTCGAACCGATAAGTCTTTTTTGTCTCATTGCGTAGAATCCTCGCGATTCGCTGGCTCTTCGGAAAGTTCTATCGCATCTGTTCCAGCAATGTACTCCGCTCTCTCATCGAACAGGCGCTCTTGGAGCACCTGGGGAATTACGATATTAGCTGCACCTTCAACACAAAGCCTGGCGTACAGGGACCTTGCCATTTCCTTTTCCGCCTCCGGCATGAAACGAAACGCCGAAGCTGCTAAATAACTTTGCTCCAGCTCAAAGGCAATCCAATGACGCCCCAACTCCTCGGCGGCTGCTCCGGTGGTGTTTGAACCAGCGAAGATATCGAGAACTGTATCACCAGCATCAGTCAGAAACTGGATAAAAAACTGGGGCAACTTCTGGGGGAAGCGAGCGGGATGTGCTTTGACTCCGACCATCTTACAGCACCGCAGGTATTGTGAGTTGCTCTCGGTATTGGGGATTTGCAGCAAGTTTGCAGGGATAGCACCGCCCCTGTCTTCAGCGAAGCGCTCGCTAATGTCATGCCCGGACGGCCTTTTCTTCGGTGAGTAGTACTTATCACTGTTTTCCAGCAAACGCTTCATCCGATCCGAGTAGGGCACGAGCACACGTGTGATGTCCGCTTTGGGAAAGTCGGTCTTAGACAGCCACCAGATTGTATTGACCGCGTCTTTCGCACGGATTTTGCGCTTGTTTACCCATTCTATGGGCGAGGGAAGCTTGGCTGGATTGAACCAAAAGAACTCTTCTGCCAGATTCCAGCCCAGTTCATCACACAGTCTCAACAGAACTCGATAGTTGTAGAGTGAGCGAACAGGCCTTCCTTTGCGGTAAGCACCGCCGAGGTCAATGACGAAGCTGCCGGTATCTTTTAACACACGTCTGACTTTCGCAGCGAACCACAGGAACCAGTCCACGTACTCATCCTGATCCCGGTTACCATACTCTTTCTTCCGTTGCAGAGCAAACGGCGGCGAGGTAATGACCAAATCAACAAATTGATCAGGTAAGCAATCCAGCAACTGGAGAGCGTCACCTACATAGGCCTTGCCATAGCGGGTTACGTACAGAGGTTCAGGTAGTTTCTTCATCAATACTCCTCCAGACCGTAAATCCAACTGCCCATTATTTGCCACAAAACGGTCACTGCGAAGTAAACCTCCGGATCCCTGAGTCTGAGTGCTTCGATCTCGTTGATGTATTTGTGTTTCTCTTGAGTCCCAACAATATAAGCGATCCACCGGCGTGCATCGTCATCCACAAGCGCACCAAGCAACTGTTCGATTGTAACTCGACCGGATTTGCTCAAGGCCCATGCGATTCCAGGACGCTTGGAGGACTCACTTGTTGGAAACTCTGCAACGATTTCTGGCGTAAACTCTGTAGCGAGCTTCGCTAAGGCCCGAGCAGCTTCGATGCGTACGACTTGCTCTACGGCCTCAAAACTCGTAATCAGCGCGTCAAGGGTCGATCTGTTTCGTAACTCACCCAGTGCCCAGGCAGCACCAGCGCGTATTTCGGGATGTTGTTCATTGTCTTGCAACGTATCCACCAACATCGTGATTGCTTCCTCTGTCCCAACTTCTCCGAGCACGATCACTGCCTCTAACCTATTCTCCAGGTACTGGTCTGACAAGCTCTGCTCAATGAAGGCAATACCCCGCTTATCACTGCGTCGCGCCAGACCAGCAGCAGCCTCGAGACGAACGTAGATGTGCTCTTCGGCAATGGAGACAGTGTGTGCTAAAGCTTCGATAGCCTCAGTAGAGTCGAAGTGAGAGAGCGCCTTTGCCGCAGTGTATCGCTCGCTGAGCGATAAGCTGGACAATCGCGCGATGTAGTCCTTCGTGGTGGTCATCCTCTCACACGGGAATGAGCGAACAACTGGGACGACAGATGCAAGTATCTGATTGGCAGCGATGATATCTCCTTCGCGCACCAAGGGACTCAGTGATACCCCTTGCTTGAACAACTTCAAGGTGATTTTTCGATTGTCGTAGTGTCGTCGATACTGCAACCGTTCCTGGGTTACCTGTGTGACCACACCAGCAGCACTTGCCACGGATGCCGGCCAGGTAACCCTTGCTTCAAACCCCTCTTCAGCACCTTTGGGCGGCACACCAACAACCATGCCGGCATCATAGACAGTGCGCAATTCCCTGACTGCGATGTACTGCACCAAATCATCGGCCTCCCAGTCTATGGGCCTGTCCCCGACCCGGCGGCAGACAACTAACGCGATGAAGTCATCATCCTCGAGCCCATAGTCCCAACCTCGCTCAGGATCGGAGAGGGAATGCGACATGGAGATCTCAAGCCTGGTCTTGGCTCTCGACTCCACGCGGCGACTACAATCAAGACAGAGGATGTCGGGAACTCTGATGCGCTTAATTTTGATGGCTTTCCACACCTTGAAGCTCATTGAGCCACGTTCCAGTTCAATCGGGGCATGCCCCTGTTGGCTCAAGTCCTCAAAGACACGGTGTGTACCCACTGCCCCAATCGAGATTTTTTCAAGGAAGCTTACATCGGCCTTGTAGCTGCGACGATCGGTCACAACACCTCCTCATGCCAGTGGCGCAAGCCTGGTCACATTCCCATGACCTGCCATATGTGGAATTGCAATCCTAATCTACCGAAAAGTTCACCCGATACCGGCCGGCCCCCACCGCCCGCCAACTGGTGATCCGAAAGCTCTGGATCTCTCCCGTGTGCGCCACATGGGTACC
>CAYYSH010000258.1:0-4060 GCA_964474265.1 uncultured Anaerolineales bacterium | reverse complement strand
CGATCTGGTCACGGTGATCCTTCCCGTCGATGATCACGTGTACCGGGGCAACGATCAGCCCCAGTTCCTCAGCCATGTCGGGGGGGATGTCACCGACGGTATCAGTGACAACTGCAACGTCTGGCATGGTTTCTCCTCCTTTGAGATTCAGGTTGGCGGATCGACTGCAATACAGTATAACACAAAGCTTACAAAAAGGCTATGGCTCTTTGCAAGCTTTGATGTTTGACCGGTCTTACAGTATAATCCCCTTTGACTGGAAGGAGCTAGCTTGTCATGATTGCCATGCTGCGAGGCGTGTTGGAACTGCGTGAAGAGGACGCTGTAATCATCGATGTGAACGGCGTCGGGTACTACGTCTACGTGCCGGCTCCCGTCCTGAATGAGTTGGGGCGTGAAGGGTCCGATGTGTCGCTGTATACCCACCTTCATGTGCGAGAGAACGAGCTAACACTCTACGGCTTCAGCACGATCGATCAGCGAGCGCTGTTCCAGCAACTTTTGACCGTCTCCGGCATCGGCCCGCGAGTCGCTATGGCACTGCTCTCGGCTTTTAGCCCCGAACAGGTGCGCCTGGCTATCGCCGAAGGGAATGTGAGCCTGCTGACCCAGGTGCCGGGTGTGGGCAAGCGGACCGCGGAGCGCATGATCCTCGATTTGAAAGGTAAAATCGATTTGGGAGAACTGGTGCCGGCCGGCGATCTCAGTATGGCCGATGCTGAAGTGATTGCGGCGCTGGAAAGCCTGGGCTACAGCCGATCTGAGGCTCAGGAAGCGGTGCGGCATCTCCCCGCCGGCGATCTGTCTCTGGAAGAGAAGATCACGGAGGCGCTGCGATACTTCGCGGGTTAACATGGGGAACTGATGGACGACGAGAACGAGACTGTCACGCTTGAAGAGTGGGTAAACGCTGCCTGCAATGCCGTCGTTGAGGCCATGCGGGACGGCCCCGAGGAGCGAAAGGCGGCGATTGCCGGCCAGATCGAGGATGTGGAGCGCCAATTGCCGGCGGAGCTCGGTGACCTGGTTGCCTTTCTGAGCGGTCTGCGCGCGCTTTTGGCTGGCGGGGCGCCGGCAGAAATCGGCGAGTCGCTCGATGCCTGGTACGCCGAAATATTTGGTCGCGTGGTGGAAGCCATCGATGAGCCGGCGCCGGAACCCCATCATCACGAACACGATCATCCGCACATGGAGCCCGAGGGTCAGCGCATGAGCCTGGCCGAGGCCCTCGACCAGATGGTGCGGGACACCATCCGGGTGATGCGCGACGGCAGCCGCGAAGACCGGGCACAGATGGCCCAGGGATTCGAGCTGCTTCGGTTTCAGGCGGCGCAGGTGATGGAGTGGCCGGCCTTCGCCGTGTTCCTGCAGGCGCTCCAAAACCTGCTGCGGGGCAAAAACGTGGGGAGTGCGGATTTCGAGCCACCGTTCGATCGGGCCTGGGCCGCGATTCAGGAGGGGTTGGGGCCGGCTACACAAGATCCGTGAGCAGCAGAAAAACCTGGTTCCTTGAGCTCTTTCTCTGCCCTTGGATTCATCAAAGTCCAAAAGAGATGCTGATATGGCGAAAGACAAATCCCTTCGAGAACTCCAACAAGAAGTTGACGAGTGGGTGCAGTCGTGGGGCGGCGGCTACTGGTCGCCCATGTCAAACCTGGCGCGCATCGTTGAGGAAGTGGGCGAAGTGGCCCGGTTGCTGAACGACCAGTTCGGGGAAAAGCCCAAAAAGGCCTCCGAACCCGATCAGGACCTGGGCATGGAGCTCACAGACATCATGTACGCCATCATCTGTCTGGCGAATTCTCAGGGAATCGACCTGCAAGAGAGTTTTGACCGCATGATGGAGAAGTATCGAACGCGAGACAAATATCGCTATGTTTCGAGTCCCAAGTCTTGAGCCCAACCGCCGCCAGGAAGCGCCGGCTTCGGGCTCAGAGTCCGGGACTTTGACTCACCGTGAAAGGGGCAATGTGTATCTATGAGACCTGATCAAGCATTGGCAAGATTTGAGTACATGGAACCCTATGTGACACTGACGGATGAAGGGACTGTTTCAGTGGTGGATGAGGCCGGCCTGCGGGATGGCGCCATCGACCGGCTGATTCGGGATGCGGTCTTCGGTCCGGTGGAGCAGCGAGCCGCCGCTCGCTGGCTGATCTGGGAAATCGGCCAGGACCTGGGTGTCCGGCCGGCCTCGATTCACGATTTCTACATGGCCCGTGGCCGGGGTGAGGTGCCCACGGACTTCACCGTGCCGGCCATGAACCTGCGTGGCATTGCCTATGACATGGCCCGTGCTGTTTTCCGGGCCGCCCTCAAGCTGGATGTTGGTGCCCTGATCTGCGAAATCGCGCGCTCCGAGATTGGCTACACCGCCCAGCGGCCGGGCGAGTACACGGCAGCGGTCGTGGCGGCTGCTATCAAGGAGGGCTTCCGTGGCCCCGTGTTCATCCAGGGGGACCATTTTCAGGTCAGTGCTAAAGGGTTCGCCAGCGATCCCGACAAAGAAATAGCAGCGGTCCGGGACCTCATCGTGGAGGCGATTAACGCCGGCTTCTTCAACATCGATGTGGATACCTCGACCCTGGTTGACCTGAGCCACGAAGACTTGATGGAGCAGCAGCGCCAGAATTACCAGGTGTCCTCTGCTCTAACAGCCTTCATTCGCTCCATCGAGCCTGAGGGCGTCACCATCTCTGTCGGGGGTGAGATCGGCGAGGTGGGCGGCAAGAACTCCACCGAGCCAGAATTGCGGGCCTACATGGACGGCTACAACAAGTCGCTTTCGCAGTTCGACGGCGATTTGGTCGGCTTGAGCAAGATCAGCATCCAGACGGGGACAAGCCACGGGGGCGTTGTGTTGCCGGATGGTACGCTGGCGGATGTGAAGATCGATTTCGACACGCTTGAGCGCCTCTCCATTGTCGCGCGAGAGGAGTACGGCCTGGCCGGCGCGGTCCAGCATGGCGCATCCACCCTCCCCGACTCGGCTTTCCGCAAGTTCGCCGAAACAGGCGCATGCGAGGTGCACCTGGCCACCGGCTTCCAGAACCTGATCTACGAACACCCGGCGCTGCCGGCGGAGGTGCGCGAAAAGGCCTACGCCTACATCAAAGAGCACCACGCTGATGAGTGGAAAGAAGGTCAGACTGAAGACCAATTCATCTACAAGACGCGCAAGAAAGCCTTCGGCGGCATCAAGGCTGACTGGTGGAATCTGCCGCCAGACGTACTCCACCAGATCGGCGTGGCACTGGAAGACAAATTCGCCTTCCTCTTCGAACAACTCAACGTCCCTGGCACCCGTGACCTGGTGAACCAGTTCGTCCAGGCACCGGAAATCCACAAAGCACCAGAAGACTTCGTGCCAAAGACCGAACTGGCGATGGCTAAGGACCTGGCGGACTGACGGTCATCTCTCATCAGTGGTCGGACTCAGGCGGCCACGCCCAAAAGAGTTGGCTCGATGGCTGGTGACGATGCTATCTGACCGAGCAAGCCATCCAGCCATCGAGCCATCCAGCCGGTTCGCACTCCACGTACTCTGTTGACGTCGGTTACGGCAGGCTGATCCAAAGGAACGGGCATGAGCGAACGAGTTGTTATTGCCCGCGAAACTACCCCAAACGGTGAGCTGCAGCTCCAGCGCCGGGGTCGTGATGTGTACGAAATCATCTACAACGGCGTGTTTCTGATGGCCAGCTACAACGAGCCATCGGCACGCGCCCTGGCAACGCTGGCTCTCAGCCGGCTGCCGGCCACCCGCACAGGCCTCCGCGTCCTGGTTGGCGGGCTGGGCATGGGCTACACCCTGGCAGCGTCCCTGTCCGATCCCCGCGTCGAGCGGGTGGACGTGGTCGAAATCGAGCCGCTTATCGTCCACTGGAATCGAGAATACCTCGGGGGCCTGGCCGGCTTCCCGCTGGATGACCACCGCACCCATCTCCACGAAGCGGACCTGGTGACCTTTGTGCAGAGCACCCGAGTGACTTATGATGCGCTTCTGCTCGACGTGGACAACGGCCCGGAGTGGCTGTCCGTGCAGGCGAATCAGCGGCTT
>CAYYSH010000257.1:0-4078 GCA_964474265.1 uncultured Anaerolineales bacterium | reverse complement strand
CGAAGTGCGTTGAAACGCACTGTTTCAGTACGCCGGCAACCCGTTTCAACGGGTTCCGCAGTAACAGGCGGGCAATTCATTGCTCGCCGAAGCCGGCCTGAGTAGTAACCTTGTCCCTTTCATACGATTATCTGACGCGCATATCACCCGCAAAAATGTGTGTGAGAACCGTCGCGCCCACCCCTCCCACACTCTGAAGCACAGCCACGCGTGCGTTGGGAACCTGATTCGGTCCTGCGTGTCCTGTCAATTGCTGGACAATCTCGACAGTCTGGTAAAGCGCTGTGGCACCGATCGGATGCCCGCGGGCTTTCAACCCACCCATCGTGGCGATGGGTATGCTACCCTCTCGAAAGATCTCCCCTTCTTCCGCAAGACGCCACCCCTCTCCCTGATTGGCGAAGCCACAAGCTTCCAGCATAAGACATGCCATAATGGAAAAGGCGTCATGTACCTCGAATAAGTTCACGTCATTACGATGCACATTAGCCCGCCGCATAGCCTGAATCCACGATCGACGCGCGGCTGTCAATACCAGTGGATCGGGGCGATCATCCAGCCGGAAATGTTCTGTGGCAACAGCGGAGGCCAGGATATACACCGGCGTCTCTGTGAAAGCACGTGCTTCATCGGCCGGAGCCAGCACTATCGCCGCGGCCCCATCGCAGATGGGGGAGCAATCATAGAGGCGGATGGGGCTGTTAACGATGCGCGAGGCAACTACGTCCTCGGTTGTTACGGTCTTGTGGAACAGGGCATTCGGATTGGTGATGGCGTTGCGATGCGCATTGACGGCGAAGTTGGCGAATCTTGCATATGGCACGCTGTACCGGTCCATGTACATCTGCATTAAGCGTGCATTCTCGCTGATGAGTGTCGCGCCGGTTGGCACTTCCTTTTCCGCATCGAGTGCTTTGGCCAGGGCTGGTGTTGCCGGCGCGCTACTCATCTTTTCCACTCCCACCGCTACCGCCAGGTCAGCCTCGCCGCTGGCTACAGCGAAGTAGGCCATACGCAAAGCCGCTGCTCCTGTCGCCGTCGCGGCTCGCACCTGCAACGCTTCGATGCCCACTAATCCCGCCTCACTGGCCAGCAATGTGGCGATGTGTTTTTGGCCCTGCAGTTCGTCGGCCAGCATGTTGCCGGCATACAGAGCGTCAACGCGATCGACTCCTGCCTGTTCCATTGCCTGGCGAATGGCCCGAACGCCCATGTCCCGCAGGCTTAATGGGCCTCGTTTCTCAATTTTGATCTGGCCAGTGCCTACAATCGCGGCGTCTCGCATTGGACGTCCCATCGCCGGCCTTTACCCTGTCCATTCAGTATGAAATACACCCTCCTTATCCACCCGCTCGTACGTGTGGGCGCCGAAGTAGTCACGCTGGGCCTGGATGAGGTTGGCCGGCAAGCGCGCGCTGCGATATGAGTCGAAGTAGGCCAACGACGCGCTCATGGCCGGCGTTGGTATGCCCAGCTCGATAGCCGTCTGAATCACGCGGCGCCAGGCAGGCTGCCGGCTGGCAACAGCATCCTGGAAGAACGGCGCAAGCAGCAGGTTCGGCAAATCTGGCTCGTCTGCGTAGGCCGCGCGAACGTCGTCCAGGAAGCGGGCGCGGATAATGCAACCGCCGCGCCAGATGCGCGCCAGCTCGCTGTAATTGAGGTCATATTCATACTCCTGGCTCGCCGCACGCATCAGCGCAAACCCCTGGGCGTAGGAGCAAATCTTGGATGCATACAGGGCATCACCCACAGCCTCGATGAAGGCGTCACGGTCACCCGAGAATGCGCGATCAGGGCCTCGCAGAATCTCTGCGGCCTTTTCGCGCTCGGCTTTGTAGGCGGAGATGATGCGTCCGACGACGGCGGCATTGATGGTCGGTGTCGGTACGCCCAACTCCAGCGCGTTCTGGCTGGTCCAGCGGCCAGTGCCTTTCTGGCCGGCCTTGTCCAGGATCAGGTCCACCAATGGCCGGCCCGTTTCCTCATCGATGTAAGTGAAGATGTCAGCCGTGATCTCGATCAGGTACGAGGATAGGACCCCCTCGTTCCACCGGGCGAATACCTCGTGCAAATCATCCGTTGTCAGCCCCAGTCCCCGATGAAGAATGTCGTACGCTTCGGCGATGAGTTGCATGTCGCCGTATTCGATGCCGTTGTGCACCATCTTGACGTAGTGGCCGGCTCCGCGCGGACCGACGTAGGTGACGCACGGCTCCCCGTCCACTTTGGCAGCGATTGCCGTGAAGATGGGCTCCACGAGAGCGTAAGCCTCTCGCTGGCCGCCGGGCATGATGCTGGGTCCCCAGAGCGCGCCTTCTTCACCGCCAGAGATGCCAACACCCAGGTACTGGATGCCGTCCGCTGCCAGTTCTTGTGATCGACGTTCCGTATCTGGGAAGAAGGAGTTGCCACCGTCGATGATGAGGTCGCCGGATTCCAGGTGAGGCCTCAATTGACTGATGATCGCGTCTACAGCCGGGCCGGCCTTGACCATGATCATGACAATGC
Organism: uncultured Anaerolineales bacterium; assembly: GCA_964474265.1. GTDB lineage: Bacteria > Chloroflexota > Anaerolineae > Epilineales > JAANWY01 > CAYYSH01. The sequence continues at coordinate 1,567 of CAYYSH010000257.1, read as the reverse complement.
GCGGTTTCTTAAGCGCGGCCACCAAATCCTCAATGGTGTAAGTTGCGGTGATGTTCTTGCCGGCGGCCGGCCCCTCCATGAAAGCCGTCGTTTTGGCCCCGGTACGGTTGTACACAGCCACTCCGAAGCCGTTCCGCTCCATGTTGAGCACCAGATTCTGGCCCATCACGGCCAGGCCAATCAAACCAATATCCTGTTGTTTCATTATGCAATCTCCCGTCGAGTGCACCCTTATTCACCGCCTACCCTGCTGGTCCGCCCCATTGCAGCAACCACACTACATTGTACAGGATAGGCAAAAGCTTAGCAAACTTACATCTACCACCTCTTCAGATCCCTATGTCCGCCGGCCTCTCCTTCAGGTCGGCATCAGGCCGATTCACCAGGTAAATGCCGGTAGCCACCAGAATCAGGGAAAGCAGCAGAGTGCCCGTCACCGCCTCATCCAACAGGATGCCGCCTGCCAACACGCCAAAAAGTGGGGTCAGAAAGGTGAAAGATGCGAGACGCGAAGCAGGATAGTGGGCGATGAGCCAAAACCAGGCCAGGTACGTGATAAAGGCAACCCACACAATCTGGTAAGCCAGGCATCCCGCAATCAATGGTGTCATCAAAACGATGCCGGGTTCACCCATGGCCACGGACACCAACGGCAAGACCACCGCAGAGACGGCCAACTGATAGAGCAGCGTCTTGCTGGGCTTAATGCGCGCGAGCGGACTGGCTTTTATCAGCACTGTCGTGGCTCCCCACAACACGGCTGCTCCCGCGAGCATGCTGTCACCGATCAGCATGCGGTATGTGGGAAAACTCAGCGACTCCCTGAACGCGATGACGATACCCACGAAAGCGCAGCACAAGCCGGCGACTTGAATCATCCGCAAGTACTCGCCCGGAATGAAAAGCTGCGCACCCAGCGCAACAACGAAGGGTGAGGTGTAGAGGAAGATGACAGCACGTGATGCATGCGTGAATTCAAGGCCCGAATAGATCAGCACGAATTCCCCGGCAAAAAGGAGTCCCGCCGCGATTCCCCACCACAACGTGCCATCTCTCTCCAGTATCGGTTCCCGGCGCATGGTTGTCCACATCCAGACCAGAATGGCAGCTCCAATAGACCGCATACCGGATTGCAGAACCGGCGATATCCCCTGAATGGCAACCTTGATGGCTACTTGCTGCAAGGCCCAACTGGCGCACAGTACAACCAGCAGCGCCATGGCGGTCAAATCCAGGGTCTTGTTCTGAGTTTTCAGATGCTCAGCCATGCGCAGATTTTTCGCATACCGCCGGCCCTTCAGCCCGATGCCCTCTCTACTCATCGGACCGAACCAGCTTCTCGTAGAGGTCCCGCTGACGTTCCACCGCCCGGCGGTAGACAGCATGCCGGCCCGCATCCGGCTGGTGCACCAACCCCACAAAGTCTGGCGCATCCGCCACATCGTCCAGCACGCCGAGGGCCTCCAGCGCCAGCAGGGCGGCTCCCCGCGCCGAGGCTTCCTGGACTCCCGAAACGGCCACCGGCCGGCCCAGCACATCTGTCATGATTTGCAACCAAGTGGGGGAA
>CAYYSH010000256.1:0-4125 GCA_964474265.1 uncultured Anaerolineales bacterium | reverse complement strand
ATGTCCCATAGCATTGTGCCAGGTGTCCTCAATAGCGTTCTCTTCTACTCACTGACAAGTTTTAACCTGCCTGGAGGCTGATATGTCCATCAGTACGAGTCGCGATGCGCGGAACCGCAGCAGTCTGGTCGCCCGCGATCGAATCCGGACAACTCGCCCAACTCAACCGTTTGGCCCCGAATCGTGGAAGATTGTCGCTCTGGTGATCACCATCGGCCTGATTGTGATGCTGGTGTATTATGCTGAGTCTCGCAGCATCTTCTTTCGCTACTTCTCCCGCCTGCTTTTTATTGTTCCCATTGCTCTGGCTGCCTACAACTTTGGGATAACGGGTGGGCTGAGCACTGCGTTGTTCTGTACTGCGGTGTTCTTCCCCATCGTGGTTGAATACACAAGCCGATTTGGATTGACGGAGGAGACGCTCGAGATTCTCTCCGTCATCGCGTTCTTCAATGTGTTTGCTTTTATCGTCGCCAATCTGGCGGATTTCCAACGCAAGCAGGAACGGCTCTACCTGATTCTTGATCAGGTCGGCGGCTTGTTTGAGCAAGGCCTGGACGTCGAGCAGTTGGCAGCCGCTGTGCTCAGGAGCGGTATGGAGGTTTGTGGTGCTGAGTTTGGGGAGGTGGTGTTGCAAGATGAAGCGACGGGCGAACTACAGGTAGTTGCGCAACAGGGGGGTATTCCGAGAGTTCTGAAGCAGTCTGCAACTTCAGCAGCCCAGGGAACCCGCCTGGCCAACTGGCTCATCGCCCATAATCAGGCTATGCTGGTCAATCAAATGCACCGCGATCTCCGCTTCATGCTACAGGCTGGAAGCCCTGACATTCGCTCTTTTCTGGCAGTGCCTCTATCTAATGGCTCCGATTCCTTCGGGTTTGTTGCTTTAATGAACAGGCAGGGAGGCCAGTTCACTGCCGATGATCTGGAGATCCTGAAGGCAATTGCTGAGAAGAGCGAGATGGCGATCGAGAATGCACGGTTGTATCAGCAGACTGACGAGAATCTTCGCCGGCGTGTACATGAATTCGCAATCCTGGCCCAACTCAGTGTCGCTCTTTCCTCTACGCTGGACCTGGAGCAGTCGCTGCAAGTGGCGGTGGCATACGCCGCTCAGGCACTGAAAGTGCCTATATGCGATATCCGCATGGTAGAGGGGGACTATCTCAGTACCGTCGCTGCTCTAGGTACTCAACGTCGGTCAATGCCTCCGCATGAAGTAAAGATAGAGGGCCGGCTACGGCAGGCCACCGAAGAATTCAAACCGCTGGTTATCCCAGACGTGGAAACCGGGCCGGCATTGCCGACGGAGTGGTATGAGTGGTTCTTCGAAATCGGAGCCCGCTCGTACCTTGGTGTCCCCATGATCTCCCACGGCTCCGCGATTGGCATGCTGGGTCTATACCGCCGCGAATCCCATACGTGGCTGCCGCATGAAATCAACTTTGCCAGGACCATCGCCAACACGGTCGCCAGTGCCATTGACAATGCCCGATTGTTCGAGATCGTTTCCAAAGGCAAGCGCTGGACAGAACTCGTCCTTAATGGCATTGCCGACGGCGTCGTGACCACGAACCGGGATTGTTTGATCCGGAGTTTTAACCCGGCTGCTGAACGGATCACCGGCTGGCCCGCCGAGGAGATTATTGGACGCAATTTCTGTGACGTGTTTGGGGATCCAGATGCATGTACAAAGCGGACATGTGCCCACTGGCAGGCGCTGAGCAGAGCCGAGGCCGGCCCTGTAAGCTACAGAACCCACCTTAAGCGTAGAGACGGCACCGAACTCACGCTGGCGATCACTGTCACATCACTCTCCAACCAGCTCGGCGAGTCAGTTGGCACCGTGTCCATCATCCGGGATGTCTCGGAGGAAGAGCGCCTGGACCAGATGAAGTCGGATTTTGTCTCCATGGTCTCTCACGAGTTGCGAGCACCGCTCACCAACATCATGGCTTCGGTGGATGTGCTGAAGCGTAGCCGGCTGGAGCCAGGAGACAAGAATGAACTCATTGCTATTCTGGATTCAGAGAGCCGGCGGTTGAACCGGTTCGTTGAAGACATTCTCAGCGCCTCGCGATTGGAAAACGAACCGATTCAGGTGCATCTCCGACCGGTAACTCTTCGTCCGCTTCTCTCGCGTACAATCAGCGCAGTACGAGCCAGGGGCGTTCGCCGCGAACTCCACGCGGTCGTTGAACCATATCTGCCTTATGTCCTGGCAGATGAGAGCAAGTTGGAAACCATTATTCACAATCTGCTCAAGAACGCCATCGAGTACTCCAGCCCAGGTAGCAAAATAACCATTGAGGCTCGCGAGACCAACGAAAGTGTGGTGATCAGCATTTCAGACGAAGGGATGGGCATTGCAGCCCAGGATCAAAAGCGCATTTTTGAACGCTTCTATCGAACGCACACCGGTGACTCCCGGAAAGCATACGGCTACGGACTGGGACTTTATATTTGCAAAAAGCTTGTGGAAGCCCAGGGCGGATATATCTGGGTAGAGAGCCAGGAAGGGGTTGGGTCACGATTTAGCTTCGCGCTGCCCTGTTTTCCGGTACGAGAGGAAGAAAGCGTATGAGCGACAAGATTCTCGTCATCGACGATGACACTCATTTGCTCAAAATCGTCGAAGTTTTCCTGAAGGAGGAGGGCTACCAGGTTTTTACGGCGAAGGAAGCCTCCCACGGGCTTCGGCAGGCTTTTAACAAGCAGCCCGACCTGGTACTGCTCGATGTGATGATGCCTGAAGTCGATGGCTGGGAAACCCTGACCCGCCTTCGAGCAATTTCCGATATGCCAATTATCATGCTTACGGCCAAAGATAAGGAAACCGACGTCGTGAAGGGATTAGATCTGGGTGCTGACGATTACGTCACCAAACCCTTCGACCCCGATGAACTGAAGGCCCGGATTGCTGCCACACTGCGCCGTGCGCGGATGCCGGCCACACCCCAGCAGACCGCAGCCTACGCCGATGACCATCTGCACATTGACTTCGTGAGACGGCGTGTGGAGGTCAAAGGTGAATCGATCAACCTCACCCCGACGGAGTTTCGCTTGTTGACCTGTCTGGTGCGCCATGCCGGCCACGTCGTGCCCCACCGGGTTCTCCTGTCAGAGGTCTGGGGCCCAGAATACGTGGATGAGACCCAGTATCTCAAGTTGTACGTTCGCTATTTGCGCCAGAAAATCGAGAAAGATCCAGGGAATCCGGAATACATCCTCACTGAGTGGGGCGAGGGGTACTATTTTCGTGAAACACCGTAACGTGCAGGCCGGCTTACCGGCGTCTTAAGAGCAGCGGTAGCAACGACGAGTGAACATTCAGTGCAGGGAAGAGATTGTTGCACTCGTCGGTTTCCGGGACAAGTCCAAACCAATTCGCTTCGTGCACATCTGCGCGTACGTAGAATCGCTGCCCCGCGCCCAGCGGCAGACCATCCGGATACACCTGGGAGAAAATCCGGGCCTCGCCAGGAGGTATCGGATCATTGCAGACAATGGGTTCGATGTCCCCGTAACCGGGAAAGCCACATGAGAAGAGATCTGGCATGCGCCGGGTGGCAAGATTCACGTACACGTCGGTGTAGAAGCCTCCTCCGTTTGTCGGGTTCCACGCCATGCCTGTTCCCCAATTCGCGATCCTCACACTTAATGTCACGGGCTCGCCGGCACGCACCTCCGGCGGATCCAGCCACATGTCCTCGATCACCAGGTCCGGTATGCCCACGTAGTTTTCCACAACGTTGCCACAGGCACACGTTTGATCGCTCATGATCGTGGCCTGATTCATGACCACGCAGCTTGTGGCCTGTGCCAGGTTCTGGACGCGACCAGAGGGCTCGGTTGCCGGCCTGACCGTGGGGCGAAGCACGGGGTCGGCCCTCGATGCCAGCGTAGGCGGGAGGAGAACCGCCGCGGTGTCCGTTGCTGTTGGGGTCGGCGTGCCAGTCGCGGTTGGTGTGAGCGTGGTTGCTGGCGTCGACGTGGCCGTCGTGGTCTGAGTCGGTGTGCTGGTACCAGTCGCCGGCAGCGTCGCCGTCTTCGTTGCTGTTGGGGTCTGCGTGTCGATTGGGGTGGGCGTGAGCGTCGACGTAGCCGTCGTGGTCTGAGTTGGTG
>CAYYSH010000255.1:0-4131 GCA_964474265.1 uncultured Anaerolineales bacterium | reverse complement strand
ACCAGAGACGTGATCATCCGCTCGATGTTGTAATACCCGTCGGGGGTCCGCTGGCCCTGCTTGGCACACGCGACACCATCGCCGATGAGGAAGACCTGGACTGACACACCAGGGCGTTTTACAAGGTTCAAGGCCAAACGCAGTCCGTTGTATGACCGCTCATTGCCGTAGGGGCTGTCGTTCAGGATGAAGAGAAGGTTGCGGTGTTGTTGGCCGGCGCTCATTTTTCACTCCTCCTTCCCGGCATTACCTGGTAAAAACCATTGAGGTACACCAACTCGACCGGAGTATCGAATAGACGACTCAGATTTTCGCTCGTGAAAATCTCTGATTTTGCACCATCGGCAATGATTTTGCCGCTTTTCAGCAGTATCACACGCGATACCTCTGGCGGGATTTCGTGAATGCGGTGCGTGGTCAGGACCACGGTCTTCCCTTCCCGCATCAAACGGCGGACTAAGTCCAGGTACTGAAAACAGGCTTTCAGATCAAGGCCGTTGGTAGGCTCGTCCAGGATCAACGCTTCCGGGTCGTGGACCAGGGCGCGGGCGAGCAAGAAGCGGCGCTGTTCCCCGGCAGACATCTTCGAGAAAGGGGTGTCCGCTAACTCGGCGATCTCAAGCATTTCCATGAGGCGGTTAGCTCGTTCGACATGCTCAGCATGGAACTGGTGATGTGGCCACGTTCCAATACTGGAGTAGAAACCGGACAATATCACGTCCCGGCCTCGAACGTGGCCAAAGTACTGATGGTGCAAATCGTGGGAGACGATTCCGAGGCGCGTGCGGAGGTCCCAAACATTCCAGCGCTCTTGCCCGAAAGCCCGGATGTAACTGCCATCGTGTTGTACAGCGTAGAGTTCCCGGGACAGGAGCTTGAGGAGCGTTGATTTGCCGGCACCATTGGGGCCAAGGATCGCCGTGTGACACCCGAGGGGAATCTCCAGTGAAAGACCGTCGAACACCCTCGTCTGCCCCCGGTAGACGACTGCATTCTTGATTTCAACGATTTTTTCCATTTGCGCCTGCCTTCTTAATCCTGATTAGCTTCAAAGACAGCTTTTGTCCATGACCAGAGACTGGCCGGCGGGCTGTGCAATGGCGAGCGGGTATCGATCCGATACCCGCTCTGAAGTCACTGACCGCCTTCTCTGCTCAAATCTGCTGGGGTGTTACGTCACGACGACGCTATTTTCTTCACCAAACGGGTTGATCACGTAGCGGTCCGCCTGCGAGTCGTTGATCCATATTTCCCCATTGACCAAGTAGCGGAACTCGTGCTGACGACCCTGCTCCAAATCAATCGTCACTTTGTGTTGGCCGTTCTTCAGCCGTTTCATCTGGTGTGCATTCGGATCCCAACTGTTGAAGTCGCCCACAACGGAGGCAGTGTCTGCCTCAATTGTTCCAGGTAGTGTGAACGTGACTTTACACACAGGACGACTCTTGAGGTGCTGCTTCTTCAACAATGTACTTTACCTCCTCATGCTCGATTTTGGCCAAAAAGCCGAGCAAAGAGGATAGCACAGGATTGGTCGAACGGTCAAACACGCCCTTTGTTGAGATTATGTCGTGATGGTGGCTCCAAGAGCCGGCCCTCTGGATAGCCAGATCATAACGTCGGCCACGTCCACGGTCAACGGGTTCATCGCACCCGAACGAATCTCAGGCGGAGTACACGGGTCGTGGTCTCGGTGATACGCACGCGCTCGTCGAGCCGCCAGCCGGCCAGCCACACGATTTGATCGTCGGCGTTGACGACAATGGGCAACCGATTGCGGACGTGCTGTGGAATCTTCTCGGCGATCATAAACTCCGCCACAGTCTTGGCATGCCCGCTCATCCCCAGCGGTTGGAATCGGTCGCCGGCCTTCCGGCGACGCAGGTACAGTTCGCTGCCAGAAGCGTCCAGATCCATCACAACGTGCCATGGGTCGGGGTCGCGCAACTCGCTTTCGGCCAGCTCGGAGCGGCTCGTGATGTCAGCGACGACCTGCCACCCGGTGCCAGGGATAGCCGTGACACCGGGGATCGTCAGCCGAAGCCGCTCAACGTGGAGCAGTGGCCAGTCGGGCAACGGCTCCGCCTCGCCGACCGTGAAGCTGTCGTAGCTCTTGAACAGCGCCAGACCCGCCGGCAGTGTGGCCTGCGAGCCTGCCGGCCTTGCGTTCGCCACCTCCAGCGCGTTTTCGATATGCACCCAGTCGATGTCCCGCAACTCGCGACGCAGCCGTCGAACGGCCTGGCGCAGCAAACTGCGCTGAGTGCTGATATGCAGCTTCTGCCATTCTGTCAGGTTGAACACAAAGCAATCGTCGCCGGGTGTGACCACACGGTTCCAGTCCCTGGCTCGCTGGCGGCGTAGGTAGTCGTACTCGTCGGCAATGACGCGAGCTGTGCGGCGCAGAACCTCACGAATGTTGGGGTTATAGGTCTCCAGCTCCGGGATCAACTCGTGACGCAGGCGGTTGCGGAAGAAGGTGGTGTCCAGGTTGGAGCGATCGAATCGGGGTTGAAGACCGTGTGCCTGACAGTAGGCCTCGATAGCTGAACGAGGGACTTCGAGTAACGGACGAACCAGCGTGAGGGTGTCGGCCACGGCCTGGGCATCATGCTCGCCCAGGGCCGGCGGATACGGGGATTTGGGCTGCATCCCTCGGAGGCCGGCCAGGCCGGCGCCGCGAATCAAGTGCATGATCACCGTCTCCACCTGGTCATCGGCGTTGTGTCCTACCGCGACAGTCCGTGCATCCACGTCACGCGCGACACGTGCCAGAAAGCGATAGCGGGCGCGCCGGGCGGCCTGTTCAAGGGCGAAGCCTTCTTCTCGGGCCAGAGCCGGCACATCCTGGCGTTCGACGGTGCAAGGCAAGCCCCAGGCTCTGGCCGTCTCGGCGACAAATCGTGCATCCTCGGGGGATTCGGGCCGGATACTGTGGTCGAGATGCGCGACATGCAATTCAATCCCCAACTCCTCCTGCAGACGATTCAGAACATGCAGCAGGCACAGGGAATCTGGCCCGCCTGAGACCCCCACCACGACGGTCTCGCCGGCCCGGAACAGCCCGTACTCGCGGATCGTGGTTCGAACCTGACTAATTACATCCATCGCAGCAAATTATAGCACACTCTTTCTTGTTCTTGCGACCAGGATCGCGTAGCAGGGCGTTTGGCAATTCCACAGAGCGCTGAAAAGCCCTGCCGAAAACTTGATATAAACTCTTGACTTATGAGTCTCACTTCAGTATAATCACGCCAGATGGGCACGGGACAGCCTTCTGGCCGGCAACCCTAAGCCAGACCACAGCGTGAGAGAAAGGGCAGATGACCGCCGAAATCTATGCCGGAAACGATGACTGGGTTGAAGTCGCCTCGTGGCGTGGCGACGGGAACAAGAAGACGGAACCCTTCCCGATCTCCGGTGAGGAGTGGCGCATCCGTTGGATGAAGCACTCTACAAGCCACCGACCGGGATACATCACTGTTTTCGTCCACCACTCTGATGACCGCCTGGTCGGGGTCGCGGTGAACGAGCGTGTGATGGAGAGCGGAGAGTCTTACCTAGACGAGCAGGGGGAGTTCTACCTGGATATCGTGTCTCGTCGCTGCGAGTGGGAGATCATTGTCGAGGAGAAGCGCTCCTGAGCCCGCTCAAACATCCCTGATCTCGATGTGCAAAGGGCAGTGCTCGTAAGGCACTGCCGTGTTACGTTTCTACTGTGCGCAGCCACGCTATGCCTTCAGCCGGCCACCCTCAACAACGAGCTCCCCTTCGACCGTCAGTTCGTCCACGATGCCAACGATGACCGCGCGAATGGGCGCCGGATCCATGCCAACCACCTGTCGCGCCGAGTTTCCTTCGTCGATGATGAGCACGATCTCGCCGGCTCCCGCATCCACAGCATCTACCGCGATCGTGTAGCGCCCTGTCGGCCGGCCGTTAGTCGTCAGCAGATCGCACAGCAGCAGCCGGCGCTCATCAAAAACCGGGGCGTTGATGGTTGACACCACGGTTCCAACCACCCGTCCGATCTTCATCAGCCAGCCTCCTGGTCCAACGCCACCTCATCCACTATGCCGACGATGGCGTGATCCACCGGCACAAACGTTTCTGGCAGCGCCTGAGCCGCCT
>CAYYSH010000254.1:0-4131 GCA_964474265.1 uncultured Anaerolineales bacterium | reverse complement strand
GTCGGTGTCCCCCAGACGTACCCGCCGCGTCCCGTGAACGGCTATCTCATCTCCAGCTTCCTGACACCGCCGGGGGCGAAGTACACGTATCCCACCGACCTGGCGACCGAAGTCGAGAGCCTGGTGGGTGAGTACCTGGTGGACGTCCCGAACTTCCGCACCGATAACAAGGACTATCTGCTGGAACAGATCTACGACATGACAGAGAAGCGGTTCACGGTCCTCAAGCACCTGATGCGGACCAAGCCGTGGGATTTCTTCATGTTCGTCGAGATGGGCGTGGACCGAATCCATCACGGTTTCTGGAAGTATCATGACCCATCGCACCCGAAGTACGTGCCGGGCAATCCGTACGAGAACGCCATCAAGGACTATTATCGCTACATCGATCGCGAGATCGGCGAAATGGTGGACAGCCTGAGTGACGACACGGTGGTGATGGTGATCAGCGATCACGGGGCCAAGGCCATGGACGGCGGCATCTGCTTCAACGAGTGGCTGATCCAGGAAGGTTACCTGGTGCTGAAGGACAAGCCTACCGAAGGCATTGTGCCGCTGGAGAAGTGTGAAGTGGACTGGGAGCGGACCAGGGCATGGGGATCGGGCGGTTACTATGGCCGGCTGTTCCTCAACGTCCAGGGCCGTGAGCCTCAGGGCGTGATCCCACCGAATGAGTACGAAAGAGTACGCGATGAGCTGGTCGAAAAGCTGATTGCGCTTGAAGACCATGAGGGGAACGTCATTCCCGGCACTCGGGTGTTGAAACCACAAGAGGTCTATCGAGAAGTAAACAACATCCCGCCGGATCTCATCGTGTACTTCGGCGACCTGCGCTGGCGCTCAGTAGGCAGTCTGGGACTCAACAGGATCCACACTTTCGAAAACGACACCGGCCCAGATGATGCCAATCACGCGCAGATGGGCCTGTACATGTTCTATGACCCGCGCCAGAATTTGGGAGGCCGTGCCCTTCAAGGTCTGCATCTCGAAGACGTGGCGCCCACCATTCTCGATCTGATGGGTCTGCCTGTGCCCAGGGAGATGGAGGGCAAAGTGATTCAACATACATCCTGACTTCCATGAGTTGGTGATTTCAACCATATCGTGAGCGAGCTAATGTTTGAACAACGTGGTTTTACAGTCTGGTTTACGGGTATGAGCGGGGCCGGCAAGACAACGCTGGCCCATCGCCTGGTAGGTGCGCTGAAAGCACGTGGCGTCAAGCGGATCGAGCTTCTGGACGGCGATGTGATTCGCACGAACCTGAGTAAGGGACTTGGCTTTTCCAAGGAGGATCGTGACACCAACATCCGGCGCATTGGTTGGGTGTGTGAGGTGTTGACGCGCAATGATGTGGTGGCTGTGGCAAGTGCCATCTCTCCCTACCGGGAGGTGCGGGATGAGGTGCGTCAACAGATCGGGCGCTTCGTTGAGGTGTACGTAAAGTGTCCAGTTGATGTGCTCATCGATCGTGACGTGAAGGGGCTTTACAAGAAGGCGCTGGCCGGCGAGATCCAGAACTTCACTGGTATTTCCGACCCCTATGAAGAGCCGGCCAATCCTGAAGTCGTCGTCGAAACCGACAAGGAGTCTATCGACGAGAGTCTGAGCAAAATTCTACTCGCGTTGGAAGAACTGGGATACATTCCGCGTGCCGAGGCTGCGGACGAGTCTGAGCCGGCATACTCCCAAGACGAGCAGACGCTTATCGAGGAGCACCTGCGCTCCCTGGGATATCTGTAAGCTCGGCCTACGCGAGCCCTCCTTGCCGGGGGAATCAGGATTCACGATGTTTTAGGCCCATCGCGGGCGCACAGTGGACGAGAGGAGGGTAACGATGCCCATTCGTTTTGGCACCGATGGCTGGCGGGCGATTATCAGTGACGAATTTACGTTTGAGAACGTGCGGCATGTGTCCCAGGCCATCGCGGATTGGCTGATCCAGGGATCACACGAGGGCACTCTTTCCGTTGTAGTGGGTTTTGATACCCGGTTCCTCTCCGACCGCTACGCGATGGAGGTCGCCCGAGTCCTGGCCGGCAACGGTATCCACGTGCATCTCACCAAAGCCGACTGTCCGACGCCGGCCCTCAGCTTCGCCGTGCACCACCTGCAGGCCGACTTCGGGGTCATGCTCACGGCCAGCCACAACCCTCCGCGCTACAACGGCATCAAGTTGAAAGCCCCCTACGGGGGTTCGGCGCTGCCGGCCACGACCAAACAGGTTGAATCCCGGCTTCACACCAACCTCGACCGCGGACGAATGCCCCAGGCGATGGACTACGACGAGGCGCTGGCTGCGGGCTTAATCGAGCGATTTGACCCCATGCCGGCTTATCTGACGCATGTGGAATCTCTGGTGGACTTCGACCGCATTCGGGCCAACTGCCCACGTGTGTTGGTTGATCCGATGTACGGCGCTGGCCGGGGCTACATTCGATCTTTTCTCGATCGTGCTGGTGGGTGTGCGGATGAAATCCACGGCGACATGAACCCGGGATTCGCCGGCATCCATCCAGAGCCGATTGGCCGCAATCTGGGTGAGCTCATTGCGCAGGTGCAGGCCGGCGGCTACGACATGGGGCTGGCCACCGATGGGGATGCGGACCGCATCGGAGCCGTTGACGCTCATGGGAGATTTGTCACACCCCACCTGATCTACGCGCTGATTCTGCGCCATCTTGTCGAAGACCGGGGTTGGACCGGCGCTGTGGTGAAGACTGTCTCGACCACCCAACTGGTCAATCGGCTGGCTGAACGCTACCAATTGCCCCTTCACGAGACCCCGGTTGGTTCTAACTACCTCTGTGAGCTAATGCTGGCAAATGATGTGCTGATTGCGGGCGAAGAGAGCGGAGGAATCACCATCAAGCATCACATCCCGGAGGGGGATGGCATCCTGATGGGCCTGCTTCTGACCGAGATTGTGGCTCACCATCGCCAGCCTCTTCACAAGATCGTCGCCGACCTGCTGGCGGACCTGGGGCCGGTCGCCTACGCGCGCAATGATGTGCGTGCCAAGCGGCCGTTCTCCAAGCCGGAGCTGGTCGCGCGGCTCATGCGGGATGCCCCGGCCGAGCTGGCTGGCCGGCCTGTCGTACACATCAACGACGCTGATGGCATCAAATATGTTTTGGAAGACGGAAGCTGGCTTCTGATTCGCCCGTCTGGGACGGAGCCGGTGCTGCGAATCTATGCCGAGGCGCCGGATGAGGCAGGTGTGCAGGCGCTTCTGCGTGCAGGGGCTGTGTTAGCCGGGGTGTCTGAGCGGGGGCCGGCAGGGGCTCAACTGTGAACACCTGGTCTGGCGCGCGCTAGCTCGTGGGCTCTCGTGCCCCCTGACTCGCCCGCACCTGATGGCAGGCCCGACAGCGAGCTTCGTAGACTTCGCTGGCCCCCACCAGAATCACGGGATCGTCGTACGAGGCCGGCTGTCCATCAATCAGGCGTTGGGTCCGACTGGCCGGCGCACCACAGACCACACAGATGGCGTTGAGCTTGTCAACCTTCTCGGCCTGAGCCATAAGCAGGGGCATCGGGCCAAAGGGTTCGCCCCGAAAGTCCATATCCAGGCCGGCCATGATCACTCGCTTGCCGGCATTGGCCAGTTTTTGAGCGACTTCGGCGATCTCCCAGTCGAAGAATTGGACCTCGTCGATGGCCACTACCGTGGTGTCTGGCTCCACCTGAGCCAGAAGTTCCTGGGCATTGGCCACTGGCACAGCGTCAACAGCAAGCCCGTTATGCGAACTCACGGTTTCTGTGCCATAGCGATCATCCAACTGTGGCTTGAAGACCTGAACCTTCTGACGAGCGATCTGGGCACGCTTCACACGGCGAATCAGTTCCTCGGTTTTGCCGCTGAACATGCTGCCGCAAACCAACTCGATCCATCCGGTGTTGGATTGCCGGTACATGAGCGATGCCTCCGATTGGTTGAGTGCGGATTATGGCCGTGACAGTCAGGTAGTGGCCGGCACCGGGCGACTCTGATAAGGAAGTGCAAAACGCATAACGTGACGTGTGAAGGTAGCGTTATGAAGCTACCCTCGCCACGTCTCACATTCGCGTCAACAATCGACTAGTCCTCTGCCGTTGCCGGCTCCGGGGGGGTCTGTTCCTGGTCCTCAA
>CAYYSH010000253.1:0-4204 GCA_964474265.1 uncultured Anaerolineales bacterium | reverse complement strand
GGAGCCAACAGTGAAGTCGGACGCAGTCTCTACCTCGTAGTCCCCGGGCAGGGTGATATAAACGTCGTCGACGGGCGCAGGGGGTGCTCCTGTGTGCCAGTTGTTACCGTTGTTCCAATCTCCGCCGCCGGCATTTATCCAGAAGACCTCTGCTTTGGGTGCAACGCTGAAGCGCCATCTGTAGGCAGAGGCAAGCCCACTGCCCGACTGATTCCGCACCCCGCTGTCGACTTCGCCCCGGTATTCCCCGATGGGGAGCGGGGCATCGAACCGCATCTGAACGCCATTCATGGCCGCATGGTGGGCGATCACCCCGTTCACAGGGGTATCATCCGCCGTGCCGAGCTGATCATCGGGACCGGCTGTGAAGAGCCTCAGCGCGTCCGCTGTGACCGTGCTGGGATCAAGCGGGTCGTCGAAGAGGACGAGGAGCGAAGCGAGCGTTCCCTGTGCAGCCTCGCTGCCGTCAGCAGGAGAGGTGACGAGTACCTGGGGCGGGGTACCATCCCCCACGATCGTTAGATCCAGGGATGTGCTCTCTCCCACATTGCCGCCTGTATCCTCGGCCTGGGCCTGAATGGAGAAGAGGGCGCCTGGGGCTGCGCTCGGGACCGCCATGCGCAGCGTGAACGGAAACGCTCTGTCAACGGCCACAGTTTGGCCGTCGACCAGGAAGGTGACGGCGCGTGCCTGGACATCGTCCGACACATGGGCGGTGACATTGATCCACTGGCCGGATTCGGCCTGATTGCCGTCGGCGCTGGATGACAGAGCGACGGTCGGTGGCTGACCCTGAGCGTCGTAGGCTTGATAGTTGAGGCTCTGCAGCCCTGCTTCACCGTCCGCCACATAGGCCAGCCCATCGTGAATGGCCACGGCGTAGGCCACGCCGGGCGTCTCGATGGTCGTCAGAAACTGATTGGTCTGGGCTGGATCGCTGACAGAATAGAGCGAGATGTGATCTTCAGCGTCATGGGTCGAGTTGAGGCCGACCGCAGCCACGCCAAGCCCTGAGCCGTTGAGCGCCATCTCTTTCCAGCCGAATTGATTCGTCTCCCCGCTTGCGATCAGGCTGGGCTGCGCCGGGTTGGTGAGATCGAATGTGTTGAAGCCCGAGCCCCGCACCACATAGGCAACGCCATCCCCAATCGCCAGGCCGCGGCTTGAGGATGAGCCGGGTGAAACAGTGGTGCTCAGACGCTGCAGAGTGGGCAGCGACAGCACATCGAAGGATTTGGCGGCCAGCACATAGAGATGGTCTCCCTGAATCGCTAGATCGCGCACCGGACCCGAGGCAACACCGCGCTGCAATACGTGCCCGCCGATCAGATCCACCGCCGCGACCTGTGCGTTGTTCGTGCCGACATAGACCACATCCCCCTGGCGCACCGCCGCCGTGACCGAGTCCGCACCCGGCGGGCGTCCTGGATCGACCTGGTGCAGGATATACGCCGCCGGCGGGTCGCTCACGTCTACCACGGCCAGACCGGACGCACCGTCCGCCACGGCGACGAGCGTGCTGCTGCCGCCCTCGTTGGCGTTGGGACAGACCACGCGCTGGGCGCTGCCCGGTGTATCCACCTGGGCGATGAGCGTGGGGTTCTGACTGCCGGAGCTGTCGAAGAGAGCCAGTCCCGCCTCCGAGTCGGCGACCATGACCAGCTCTTCGCTGACGCAGACGTCAACGGCGCTGCCTGGGGTGTCGGCGGTTGCAACAATGCCGGTCTGGACGAGAAGTCCGTCGAGGGGATTCGTGCCCTGGGCGATTTCCGTGCCGTCGGGAATGCCGTCGCCGTCCGTATCCGGCTTGCTGGGGTCGGTGCCGATGGCGATTTCTCCGGCATCGGGCACTCCGTCACCATCGGCGTCGGCGCCACCGACTTGATCCAGGATGATTGTGCCCAGGTCGGTTCGTTCGCCGCTGCCGTCCGTCGCTCCCTTGAATTGCACCCACTCATTTGTGGATGCTCGATAGAATGTGGCGGTATAGAGTGCGTGAGCGGGCAGAATCAGAGAGAATTTGTCCTGCCAATTGGTCCGGCCGCGGACGGCGACTCCATTCTCCAGTTCGAAGTGATAATACATACGGAAGTCGGAACCGAGGCCAGCTCCGCTTGACATAGAAGAGACAGACGAAGATCGTATATTGTTCGATACAGTCGGGGCCAATAGGCTCGGTGGTACTAGACTGACATGGAAGTGGGTCCAGTGACTTCCTTGCGCTATGGCTCTCGGGACTCCGAGCGCTGCTAATGCATCGCGTACTCGCTTGTACGAGTTGACTGTGCCTCCAACATACACTTTTTGCCACTGGTTTCCATGTACCCGATTGCTGGCCGCATCATGAAACGCAACTATATCTCGGACAACATTCTCTTCGGTAGGAGTAAGCTGGCTCCAGTCGAAGGGTAAGTCCTTATTTATTGAGCCGCTGCCCAAATCGCCTAGAAGAGCCGGATCATCAAGCTCCCAATCTATATCTAGTCCTGCTTTATGCTCTCCGTGAATAGTTGGTGCAATATCTGGGTACTCACTTAGCGATGTAGCACCATGAAGTACACCGTTCTGTTGGGCTCGCAGCAGTTCTGGCCTGGACGAAACGGCTGTCATAATGATGTCCAGCGCCCAACTAGTTCCCCAAGTTTCGTGTCCAATGGCAGGACTCCTATACGTATCTTGAATCTCTAACCAGCGGGGGGCATTCCTGGCATTTAACCATACAAGTGGATCGCTCTGTTGTTCGGGAGTCACGAGTCCGGACTGATTTTCAGGTTTGCCGGCACCATTGGCCTGGATCGTTGCCTGGAATAGCCTAATTGCTGCTTTCGTTATCAATCCAGGGATCCCATCAACTGCAACTATCGCTTCATTTTTGCCTCTGAAGTTCAGGTACCTAAGACGCTGTTGGACACGGTAAACGTCAAGTCCCCGATTTGCGCCATCGTCTCCAACTGAGTTCTCGATGTACATGGTTGAATAACCAGCCTCAACAATGAATCGAACGGTGATCTTGACAGTTCGCTCTCCAGGACTCTGTCCATTGTCGCAATCATAATCATCGGCCGTAGCTTCGATGACCACTTCGGTTGGACCCAGATCCAGTCGATCGGTGCCGGGGGTAAAGTAGAACTTTCCTTGCTCCCAAAGGATGGTTTCGTAATCGACGCCTGACCCCTCCACACGCTGCACGATTTCTCCTCGATGGTCTCCGGGGACGAGTGCAAAGTCACGCAGGTTCAGGCTCTGCGTATCATCCAGATCCTGGGTCAGGTCCACGGCAGCAATATCGCCCTGCAACACCCGCACCTGGTGGAAGTAGTTGTCAGGTGAAGAGGTGCTGGCACGAACGGAGGGTGAAAAAGGCGACTGTGAAGCCATGCCCCGGCGGTTGTGCACCATCACTTGCGCCTGGCAGTCGCCGTCTCCGTCCGAACCACCACTGCTGCTACCACCGGTGCCGCCGCCGCTACCCTCGGAGCTATCCTGCGTGCCGTGCCACCCCGGCGCCAGGATCCCCACACCCGGATCGGTACAGACCAGCGTGCCGTCATCGCTGACGGTCATGGGACCAATCACTTCCCAGGCGCCGCTATCGTGGTTGAAACTCATCAGCGCGCTCTTGGCACCCGCAGCCAACGTTTCCCCCGTATCTGGATCGGGCAGATTCGGAAAGCATACCGGCGCGGGTGTATCGAAGTTTGTGGCGCCGTCGGTCTGCACCGTAATCACCAGCGGAAAGTTGAGAAACGCGGGTAATGTCCCCGGCAGCCGGTCCGGCGGGACGGGCGCAATGCCGACCTGACCGCCACGTGCGCCATCGTCGGCATAGAGCGAGTCGGGCGGCACGACGATGGCCACCTCGGCAAACTCGGGATGCTCCGCCAGCACGCCCGGGGCGAAATGAATCTCCGTTGGTTCGCTCAGGCTGACCGGCTGCAGTGTTCCCGGTTTCACCAGGGGCAGGTAGACGTTGCCGATGTCGGTTTGTGCTCCTGCGCGAGCCTCCCAAGCCTTGCCTACATAGGGATAGTACGCACCTGCAGGCACATTGGCGATGGCGGTGCGACCGTCGATATGTACGAAGAAACGACCGGCCGGGGCCGGATCCAGACAGAAGGCGCCGCCGGCATCGGTGACGGTGCGCAGAGTCGTCTCCATACCGTCCACGGTGATGGTGGTGCCGGCCAAGGGGACATCCTGCGTG
>CAYYSH010000252.1:0-4358 GCA_964474265.1 uncultured Anaerolineales bacterium | reverse complement strand
GGCGGTAGAGGACTTGAACCTCTGACCTCCACGATGTCAACGTGGCGCTCTAGCCATCTGAGCTAACCGCCCAAGTCGCTCTCCATTATAACACGAAAGGTCCAGTTTGCCAAATTCGCATTGTACGGAGTATGGAATCAGACCCCTTCTTTGTTCCGGCGTCACTTGATTGCCGGCGTCCTGTGTAGTACAATTTGTGCGATGCCATGTTGGCCCAGCCCGCCCACTACTGGATCTGTTGGCTGGCAGGACCAAGGTGGGGTATTATGGGTTCCTCAAACAGGCACGTAACCAGCAGGAGGTTTGTGTCAATGAAGACGGCTGCCGATGTCATGACCCGAAATGTGGTGTCTATCCATCCGAATGCGACCGTGGCAGAAGCCATGCAACGCATGCGCGAAAAAGGCGTATCGAGCTTGCTTGTCGAGCCTCGGAGCGATATGGACACCTACGGCTTCATGAGCCGGCGCGATATCGTCGAGAAAGTCGTGGCTAAAGGCCGGCGACCGGAAGACTGCCTGGTGACGGATATCATGAGCAAGCCACTGATCACAGTGCCGCCAGACTGTGACCTGCGAGACTGCGCCATCCTGATGAACAAGGCCGGCATCCGCCGCGTCCTTGTGTTTGACGGCCAGAAGATCGTTGGCATCGTCAGCAACACCGACATCCTTGAAGCGGCAGCCGAGGAAGAACTGTAAACAGATTCTCGCAGCCCGAATCCGCAAAGTCAGCAGAGACGGCTCCCACGCCTACATCCAGCGAGGGAGCGGAGGAGCGAGGGGCAGCGCACTGCATCACCGACGCGCCTGTTTTTGTGTGACCTGCGCCTTTGCACCCCAATACACCTCAGGGCGTGGGAGCCGTGCCTGCGTTTTCAACAGGCAACCACAGTAGATGACTACACAGAAAGGAGCAAATTGGAATGGCTACCCGAGTTGGAATAAACGGCTTTGGGCGCATCGGACGCCAGGTGTTCAAAGCGATGTATGAGAACTACGCCGGCGAGCTTGAAGTTGTGGCCGTTAACGACATCACCGATACCCACACGCTGGCTCATCTCCTGAAATACGACTCGAACTATGGCCGCTTTCCTGGCGAAGTGGCGGTGGAAGGCGATCAACTTATCGTGAACAACACGCCAATTCTCGCTCTGGAGGAGCGCAATCCCGCCAACCTGCCCTGGGGGGACCTGGGGGTGGACATCGTAGTCGAGTCCACGGGCATCTTCAGGGAACGCGAGAAGGCATCCGCCCACCTGAAGGCCGGCGCTCGAAAAGTCATCATCAGCGCGCCGGCCAAAGGCCCCGACATCACAATCGTGCTCGGTGTGAACGAAGACAAATACGACCCGGATTCCCACCACATTGTCTCCAACGCCTCGTGTACAACGAACTGCCTGGCACCCGTTGCCAAGGTAATCAACGATGCGTTCGGCATTCGCCGGGGGTTGATGACCACCGTGCACGCCTACACCAACGACCAGCGCATTCTCGACCTCCCGCACAAGGATCTCCGGCGTGCCCGGGCTGCCGCGTTGAACATCATTCCCACCACGACCGGCGCTGCCAAAGCCGTGGCGCTGGTCATCCCGGAACTGCAAGGCAAGTTCGATGGCTTTGCACTGCGGGTCCCGACGCCCACAGTCTCGCTGGTAGATTTCACCGCCGACGTTGAACAGGAAGTCACAGTCGCGGATGTCAACAACGCGTTTTGGGAGGCAGCTTCATCAGATTCCTGGCTGGGGCGTGTTCTGGCCGTCACGGATGAACCCCTCGTTTCCATGGATCTCAAAGGCAATCCCCACTCGTCTATCGTCGATGCCCAATCCACGATGGTGATGGACGGCAACATGGTGAAAGTCGTCTCGTGGTATGACAACGAGTGGGGCTACTCCGTCCGCGTGGCCGACCTGGTCTCGTACATGGCGCAGTGGCTATAGGCACCTCTCGGAAGGGGTAGCGCCACCCCGCTATCGCTCGGTGGCCCACCGCGACCCCTCGGCTTGAGGACAAGTATTTAAGGCATCACACCTGAAAATGGGGCGATGCGACATCAACCGCGTCGCCCCATGCTTGGAGGAGGTTTGATGGCAAAGAAGACGGTTCGCGACATCGATGTCGCTGGGAAACGAGTGCTGGTGCGAGTTGACTTCAACGTCCCGCTCGAAGCCGGCAAGGTGACCGACGACACACGCATCCGTGCCGCACTGCCCACCATCCGCTACCTTCTGGACCACAACGCGAAGGTCATCTTGATGTCTCACCTGGGCCGGCCCAAAGGTGAGATCCGCGAGGATCTGAAAATGGACCCTGTGGCTGAGCAACTGGCCCTGCGCCTGGGGCGACCGGTCAAGAAACTTGATCAAACTGTCGGTCCGGAAGTGGAAGCTGCCATCAACAGCATGCAACCCGGCGACGTCATTCTGCTGGAGAACACCCGCTTCAACCCGGGCGAGACGAAAAACGAGCCCGAATTCACTCGCCAACTGGCCGCGCTGGCCGACATTTTCGTGAACGACGCCTTCGGGTCGGCCCATCGCGCCCATGCCTCGACGGTGGGCGTGGCCCAGCACCTGCCAACGGTGGCCGGCTTCCTCATGGAGCGCGAACTGCAGATGCTGGGTGGGATCCTGGACAACCCCAGGGAGCCCTTCGCAGCCATTCTGGGGGGCGCTAAGATTTCCGACAAGATCGGCGTGCTGCGCAGATTGCTGGACAAGGCCGAATACGTCCTCATCGGCGGCGGCATGGCCAACACATTCCTCAAAGCCCAGGGGATCAACGTCCAGGAGTCGCTGGTCGAGGACGAGGCGTTAGGGATTGCTAAGGAGATCCTGGATCGCGAAGCCCAGCGACACACGAAACGGGAGGAGAAAGAGCCCCAGCTCTTCCTGCCCGTGGACGTTGTGGTGGCAGACCGGTTTGCGCCCGATGCCGAGGCGAAGATCGTGCCTGTTGATCAGATCCCCGAGGGATGGCGCATCATGGATATCGGCCCGGAAACGTGTCAGCGGTTCCGGGCACCTCTGCGGCGGTCCAAGACGATCTTCTGGAACGGGCCGATGGGCGTGTTCGAGTTCGACCGGTTTGCCAGAGGCACGCGGGTCGTGGCTGAAATCCTGGCCGGCCTGCCGGCCATCACCGTCGTTGGCGGCGGCGATTCAGCAGCCGCGGTCGCCGAAATGGGCCTGACAAAGCAGATGACCCACGTCTCAACAGGCGGAGGTGCGTCGCTGGAGTTTGTTGAGGGGAGAGAATTGCCAGGCGTCGCGGCCATCGAGGACAAGTAGGGGTTAGAGATATACAATCAGGGGTTCAGATCCGGCCCTGTGCCGATTCTGAACCCCGACGTCTTGTTTCCGAGTATCGTGGCTCGAATAAACGAAGAGCGCTGCGCGAGCTAATTCTCAAACAGGTGCGGCTTCAGGTGAGACATGAGCCGCTCCTTTGACATGGCTCCCACCAGCCGTACTGCTTCCTGGCCGTTCTTGAACAGAATCAGGGTTGGGATGCTCTGCACCCCATAACGCATCGCAATACCTGGGTTCTCATCGACATCAACCTTGGCGACAGTCAACTCCTCCTCGTACTCGTTGGCGATGTCCTCAAGAATCGGGGCGATCATCTTGCACGGACCGCACCACTCGGCCCAGAAGTCAGTGAGTACCGGCTTGTCAGATTGCAGCACGTCAGCATCGAAACTTTCATCCGTCACGTGAATAGGCTTGCCGTCGGTAGCCATGTGGTAAACTTCCCTCCTGGATAAACTCTTCCTACAGTCCGCCAGAGACCCGGTTGATGCAACAAAAACCAGGTCCCTTGTGCCCTCGGGCACGCCCGCTAATTATAGCCTGCCGAGCCACATTGTCAAAGTGATGATCACCACACTTCTTCTGATCAGACAAGGAGTCTCGAAACGTCTTACGCCGGCCCAATTCGCCCACTGCGACGGGATTTGCCTGGGGCCGCCCGGACTCAGCCTTGCAGGCGAGCGATGATCGCCTGCGTCATCCCGGCGGTGTCTGTTGCGTCATCCCCCGGGCCGGCGATGTCCGGCGTGTGGATACCCGCGGCCAGCGTCGCTTCTATAGCCTGCTCGATGGCTGCAGCCACAGCCGGCAGGTCCCACACATGCCGGGCCAGCATAGCGCCGCTGAGGATGGCAGCGATGGGGTTGGCGATGCCCTGGCCGGCAATGTCCGGCGCTGCACCGTGAACCGGCTCGGCCACGGCAAGCCCGTCCCCCAGGTTGAGCGACGGGGCCAGCCCCAGCCCGGTCCAGCCCGCCGCCGCGTCCGACAGGATGTCGCCGAAGAGGTTCGTGGTGACGATGACGTCGAAGCGACCGGGGTCGCG
>CAYYSH010000251.1:0-4379 GCA_964474265.1 uncultured Anaerolineales bacterium | reverse complement strand
TGAAACGGGCTGGTGTATCGGCCTGTGAGTAGCCACGGGAGATCAACCACACAATGAGTGACGAGAAGATGCCCATGAGCGGCAGAATCTGCATGGTAACCGGTGCCACGGACGGCATCGGCAAGGTGACGGCACAGGCGTTGGCGCAGCAAGGTGCCACGGTCATCGTCGTGGGCCGCAGCCGCAAGAAAACAGTTGCGACCGTTGAGGAGATCAAGCGCCGTACAGGCAATCCCTCGGTGGAGTACCTGCTTGCTGACCTGTCAGTGCAGGCCGAGATTCGCCGGCTGGCAGAAGAGTTCAAGCGCCGGCATGACCGGCTGCACGTGTTGGTGAACAATGCCGGCGGCTTCTTTATGTCGCGCCAGGAGACTGCAGATGGCCTCGAAATGACGTTCGCCCTCAATCACCTGGGGTATTTCCTGCTAACCAACCTGCTGCTTGACGTGATTAAAGCCAGTGCGCCGGCCCGCATTATCAACGTCTCGTCTGCCGCCCACGAGAATGCTCAGATGAACTTCGAGGATTTGCAAGGGGAGCGAAAGTACAGTGGCTGGCAGGCATACGGCCAATCCAAACTCGCCAACCTTCTCTTCACGTATGAGCTGGCTCGCCGGCTTGAGGGGACCGGCGTGACCGTGAACGCGCTGCATCCGGGCTTCGTGGCCACCAACTTTGGAGCCAACAATTACGGCATCGTTGGGCGGATCATGAAGCGCATCGTCAATCTGCGCGGCATCAGCCCCGAGGAGGGTGCCGACACCAGCATCTATCTGGCGACCTCACCCGAGGTGGAAGGGATCACAGGGAAGTATTTTGTGAAGCGCAGGGCTGTTCCCTCGTCGCCGGCCTCGTACGACGAGGATGCCGCACGCCGGCTGTGGGAGGTGAGCGCCGAGATGACGGGACTGCATGTGCATGCCTGATGCCATCTTCACTGCTCAAGGAACGGAACTTTATGACAACTTCGATTCACGTGTTGGGATTTGCCGGCAGCCTGCGAAAAGGCTCATACAATCGCGCTCTGCTCCAGGCAGCTTCGGAGCTACTGCCGGCAGGCATGTCCCTGGAGGTCTTTGATCTCACCCCGATTCCACTCTACAACGCTGACCTGGAAGCAGCAGGAGAACCGGAACCGGTGCGGCAGTTCAAAGAACGCATCGCTGCCGCCGACGCGCTGCTGATTGCGACACCAGAGTACAACTACTCGATCCCGGGGGTTCTGAAAAACGCCCTTGACTGGGCCTCACACCCGACGCGCTCTTCGCCGCTGAACGGGAAGCCGGTGGCCATTTTGGGGGCCGGCGGCATGTTCGGCACCGTGCGGGCACAGCAGCACCTGCGCCTTATCGCCGTGCACAACGACATGCGCGTGCTCAACAAGCCGGAAGTCTACATCTCCCGGCCTCGGGAGAAATTTGACGCGGATGGCCGGCTGACCGACGAGCCTACCCGCGAGAGAATCCGTACGCTCCTGCAGGCGCTTGCCGATTGGACACGGCTACTGCAGTGTGGTCACAGCTAGTGTTGTTCGCGCCACTCCCGAATCCAGCCGGCATGTGCCTCGTAGTGATGCCAGGTTGTGCCGTTAATCCAGGCTTGAACGTAGCGGTTCCACTGCTCAGCGGATAGACTGCGCAACAACGCCATCAGGCGCTGGTGGGCGTTCGCGAAACGCTGCTTGATCTCGTCCAGAGGCACATCGCGATCCTCCTCGGCCCAGCGCGCGTTCCAGGCTTCATAATCCCGGTAGTTGCCCGGCAGCCGCTCACCTCGCAGGTGGTACTCAATCGCTTCCGTGGCGGTTTCCTCCCAACGCGCGATGTGTGCCATGACGTCTTTGCCGCGCCACGTCCCGGTCATTCCGGGCGTCAGAAGTTGCTCGTCCGTCAGTCCTTCAAGGGCAGCCAGCAGTTGGGCATAGCCGGCCTCGATGCGTTCAAGGAACTCCTGCGGCTCACGTGGCGCGTGGGTGGATTCATTCGACTGAGATGAGGCTTCTGTCGTCATTTGTCACCTTCTTCCTGAACTCCGCTCCTCTCGGCCTGCGGATTATAGCCTATCAGCGAGAACTGTCAAACGTCCCAGGCTGAAGTTGCTGTATGCGACTTCGAGATGGTATAATTTTTCTTCAATGATTATTGTGAATGTCGCCGGCATCACCAAATACTACGGCGGGCAACTCGTGCTCGACGGCCTGTCCTGGTCGATCAAGAAGGGCGAGAAGATCGGCCTGGTCGGGCCCAACGGCGCCGGCAAGTCCACGCTCTTTCGGCTTATCGCCGGCGAGGAGACCCCCGACGACGGCTCCATCTACCGACACCCTGGTCTGTCGATCGGGCATCTTGCCCAGACCCCGCGCCTCGACCCTGACAAGACCGTCCTGGCGGAAACTCTCGGGGCCTCACAAGAGGTCGCCAAGTGGGAGGCAGAGATTCGCCGGCTCGGGCAGCGCATGGGCGATCCGGCTGTCTACGGAGATCCACGCAAACTCCAGCGGACGATCGAGGCGCACGAAAAGGCGCTGGAGGCATTGGAAGCAGCCGGCGGCCACAACTATCGCTCGCGCGTCGAGAGCACACTTCGAGGTCTGGGTTTCTCCGACACCGACTTCGAAATGCCGGTCCGCAGCCTCAGCGGCGGCCAGAAGAAGCTGGTTGGTCTGGCCAAGGTGCTGGTGCAGCGGCCCGATCTGATGCTGCTGGACGAACCCGACAATCACCTGGACCTGGCCGGCAAGCAGTTCCTGGAAGAACTCATCGCCGACTATCCTGGCACCGTGGTCATTATCTCCCACGACCGCTATCTGCTCGATGTGGTAGCGGATTCCGTTGCCGAGTTAGACCATGGCAACATCACTGTCTGGCCAGGCAACTACTCCGAATACGCGTATGCGAAGCAGATGGCTCTCGCCCGTCAGCAACAGCGGTATCAGGCCCAGCAAAAGGAGATCCGCCGGCTGGAACAGTCCATCGCCCGCCTGCTGAGCCGAGGCAACGAGAAGTTCATTCGCCGCGGGCGCAGCATGCAGAAACGCCTGGAAAAGATGGAGAAGGTTGAAAAGCCGGAACTGGAGCCCCGGACGATGTCGTTGACGCTCACGGCTCAGCGTGGCAGTGACAAGGTGCTGGAAGTCAAGAATCTGACGAAGGCCTTCGACGATAAAGTGCTTTTCCGGGACGTCAATCTCCTCGTCTGGTCAGGAGAGCGGGTCGGTTTAGTGGGCCCCAACGGGGCCGGCAAGTCCGTCCTGTTCCGCATTTTGCTGGGGCAGGAAGCGCCGACCGAGGGGGAGGTCAGGCTTGGTCCCAGCATCACCACAGCGTATTACGCTCAGGAACACCAGACGCTGGACATGGATCGTGAGCTCGTTGATGAAGTGCGCAGTGTCCAGCCCATGTACCTGGGCCAGGCGTATGGGTATCTGGAGCGGTTTCTTTTCGGCAAGGACATGGCGCACAAGCGCGTCGGCGAGTTGAGTGGCGGTGAGAAAAGCCGGCTGCAGATGGCCAAGCTGATGTTGGAGGAAGCCAATTTCCTGCTGCTAGACGAGCCGACCAATAACCTGGACATCCCGTCTTGCGAGGTTTTGGAGGACGCGCTGGAAGATTACCCCGGCACGGTTCTTGTGATTTCCCACGACCGGTATTTTCTGGATCGCGTGGTGGACCGAATTATCGAGCTGGAAAGCGGCCGCGCAACGGAATATCTGGGGAACTACACGGAGTATCGCCGGCAAAAGGACGGGGGACAATAAGCGGAACTCAGCGGCCAGGTGCGGATTGCGTCTCCCTGAGACGCAACATGAGCCACAGCAAGGAACCAAACGACTATGCCACAGGCACGACTTGACTTTCCTCTACCTCTTCCGCCTCCTCCGGTTCGACCTTCCACAGTTTGTCGGGGTCTGAAATGTGATCGATGAAGAGAATCCCCTCCAGGTGATCAATTTCGTGCTGAAAGACCCGGGCCAGGAAACCCTCTGCCTTGATGCGAACTTTCCGGCCATTCCGGTCCAACCCCTTGACCGTCACAGCAGAGGCCCGCTCCACAAGCCCGTAATAGCCAGGGATCGACAGGCATCCCTCTTCACCCTCCTCCATCTCCTTTGACGCCCGGGCGATCTCGGGATTGGCCAGCGTGTACAGCCAGGTGCCGGCCTCCGGGTTGTCAAAATCCTTCGGGACCTCGACGACGATCACCCGCAGTGGCACATCCACCTGCGGGCCGGCCAGCCCCACACCAGGCGCGGCTCGCATCGTCTCCACCATGTCGTCCATGAGTTGCTGGATGGCCGGCGTGACCTCGCGAACTCGCCTGGCCTTCTGGCGTAGAACGGGGTTCCCCTCGTCAAGCGTTACAATCTTCCGAATGGCCAT
>CAYYSH010000250.1:0-4426 GCA_964474265.1 uncultured Anaerolineales bacterium | reverse complement strand
GATATGGGTGCCCTGCTCGTTTAGCTCGGGCACGTAGTAGCAGCCTTTCTCCGGGCGGGCCAGGGGCCGGCGCTCCCCCGTCTCCAGGTCGTGGCGGTAGAGCCACGTGGGCTCGATCTCTTCGCCGGTGTCCACGTCGAAGTTAGCGGCGTACACCAGCCGGCGTCCATCGGGGTGCAACTGACCACCCCGGAGGAAGTAGTTAGGTGAAGGTTCGGTCAACGGGTGCATCACGCCGGGGTTGTCCAGATCGATGCGGAAGAGCTGATAGCGCTCGTTGCCATCCTTGTCTTGTTCCACCAGAACAGACCGGCTGTCCGGCGTCCACGAGGTGAGAAAGGTGTTGTCCGTCGTCTCAGACAGGCGGATGGGCGGGGACGAGCCGTCGGTGGGGGCCGCATAGACGTCGGCCGCCGGCCCGGTGCGGAACCAGGTCCAGGCAACCCATTTGCCATCACGCGAGACCGCCGGCGCAACCAGGCCGGGCAAGGAGAGCAAGGCTTCGAGATACTGGTCTGGAGTCACGGAAATGCTCCTTTCACTGATCACTGAATCGCACGCAGAGCCTCACCGAGCCGCGCGATTTCGTCGGTGGTGTTGTAATGCACAGCGCCGACGCGTACCATCCCACCCTGCTGCTCGACCCCCAGTCGTTCTGTGACGGCCACGGCGTAGTAGTTGCCGTCCCACACGAAGATGCCCCGCTCGCCGAGAGCTGTGGCGATTTCTCTGGGATGCCGGCCTTCCCATGTAAAGGAGACCGTTGGCACTCGCTGACGCAGGCGCTCTGGCTCCGTGATGCCGTGAATGCGCACTCCCGGAAGCGTCACCAGTTCCTGGAGGATGGCTGCGCTCAGGTGCTGCTCGTAGGCCTGGATAGCGGTCAGGCCAGTCTTCAGGTGAAGTCGCCGGCCTGAAAAACCTGGGAAGCCGGACGCGTAGACGCCACCGTATTGCCTGCCCACTTCCGCCAGGTAGTTGACGGCCGCCAGCGTGCCGGCGATCCCTTCATAGTTCTGTGTCCCGGTCTCGAACTTGCCGGGTGGTTTGTTGCTGGCCGGACGGACTTTGTACGCCCGGAGTTGGTCCAGCAGGTCCAGGCGACCGTAGAGAATCCCGACGTGTGGCCCAAAGAATTTGTAGGCCGAGCAGGCGAGGAAGTCGCAGCCCAGTGCCTGGACATCGATGGGGCCGTGGGGGGCGTATTGCACCGCGTCTACGTAGACCAATGCACCGGCCTCGTGGGCCCAGCGCGTGATCGTCGCCACGTCGTTGATGGTTCCGGTGGCGTTGGAGGCATAGCCGATAGCGACGATCCGGGTTCGTTCGTTGATCAGCTCGCGCAGGCCGGCCATGTCCAGCGTGCAGTCTGCCGGGTCGAAATCGGCCCAGCGGACCGTTGCTCCGCGCTCTTCGGCGACGAACACCCACGGCGTGATGTTGGCGTCGTGATCAAGCCGGGTGACGACGATTTCATCCCCCGGGCCGATTTCCCGAGCCAGCGCCCGGCTGATGCTGAACGTGAGCGTGGTCATGTTGGGGCCGAAGACAATCTCAGCCGGCGATGCGGCATTCAGAAAGTCGGCCATGGCGGCGCGAGCCTCTTCGACAAGGGCGACGGTGCGCTGGCTTGTGGGGAAGGCACCGCCGAGATTGGCGTTGTCGTGCCGCAGGTAGTCGGCTATCGCTTCGATGACGGATTCCACCACCTGTGTGCCGCCCGGATTATCCAGAAAGACCACCGGATGGCCGTCGGTCGTTTGCGTCAGGGCTGGGAACCGGGCGCGGATCGCATCAATGTCTAAATCGGGCATGTTTCACTTCTCCTGATTTTCTGTGGTCATTGTGTTGGCCGGCCCCTGGGGGCACGGGTAGCTGTGTGATCAAATGGCCCTGAACTATTGTGATGCAATTATGCACAAAATGCAAGCCGCAGGCTTGTTCATTTTTTCCTCAATTGTAATCCCCCTCACTTGTGCAATGAATTTTTGCAGATAGAATTCTTATGCAATAGTTGTTGCACAATCCCAGCTTTTTTGCTATAATTGCCCGCCAGGTTTTTCGGGAACTTCATGGAGGATAGGTTATGGCCCGCGAAGGCAGTCTGGAAGAGCGCATCGCCGCATACTCGGGTAGCTTCAGTCGTAAGCGGAAACGGCTGGCGCATTTCATTCTGAGCAATAAGTATTACGTGTCAGTCGCGTCAGCCGGCCAGGTCGGCAAGCAGGTGGGGGCCAGCGCAGCCACTGTGGTGCGCTTTGCCCAGAGCCTGGGTTATGAAGGCTATTCCCAACTCCAGGCAGCCGTCCGCGAGGAACTCCCTGGCTATCTGACGGCGCTTGAGCGCATGGGCGAGCGGCTTGCAGTCCTACCACCGTCAGGTGATATCCCGCAGCAGGTGTTTCACACTGACATCATCAATATCGAGCGTACTGCCAGTAGCCTGTCTCCCGTCGAGTTTGAGGCAGCGTTGGACGCCATCGTGGATGCGGACCGTATCCTGGTCGTTGGCTGTGGGCTTTCGGCGCCGGCTGCGCTGTTTCTGGCCCATTCTCTCAGGGTGATCGGCTTCGATGCCCGGGCTGCTCTTGATGGTGGGTTAGCGCAGTTGGTGGATGCTGCCCACCTGGACCCCAGTATGCTCGTTATCGCCATTGACCTGTGGCGGTATGCCCGGTCCACGGTGGAATTGGCAAATGCTGCCCGGCACCATGGTGCGGCAGTAATCGCTATCACTGATAGCGCTGTGTCACCGCTGGCTCAAGTAGCAGATTACGCCTTTGAAGCGGCTACCGACGGCGTGGCACATAGCCTGTCGCTCACGGCTCTCATGTCCCTGCTAAACGTGTTCGTGGCTGCTCTCTCGTACCGGGTGCCGGAGCAGACCGTGGAGTCGCTGCGGCGTGTGGACATGGCCTATCGCAAGAGCAAATTACTACTTACGGAGTGAAAAATGCAAGTCACAGTATGTGGAGGCGGGAACGCGGCTCACGTCCTGGCCGGCCTGCTTTCTGCGCGCCGGGACTGTGAGGTGAGCGTATATGCGCCATACGACGACGAAGCTGAACGGTGGCGTAAAGGTGTCGCAGCGCGGGGCGGGATCGCTGTTGTGACGTCGGGTGATACGGTTGTAGGCCGGCCCTGCCGCATCAGCGCCGACCCGGCTGAGGTCGTGCCGGGCTCCCGGCTGGTTTTGCTGGCTGTGCCGGCTTTCGCGCACGAGCTAACTCTGCGCCAGATTTCGCCTCACCTCGATACTGAGGCCTGGGTGGGGGCCTTTCCTGCTCGCGGTGGCTTCGACTGGTGTGTCGAGGATGTCTTGTGGGGAAACCCGGAGGCCTGGAGGATCAGCAAAGAGCATCCGCTTCGGCACGTCGGTGCTTCGGTGGTTTTTGGACTTCAAACGCTGCCGTGGGCGTGTCGCATCCGGGTGTACGGGCAGGAAGCCGAGATTCTGGGCACGAAGGCCCAGGTTGACCTGGCAACATGGCCGCAGTGTAAGGCCGGCGAGGTTGCCACACTCCTGGGCGAGTTGCTCGGGGTATCCTTCCAGCCCGTGGCCGACTTCATGGCGCTCACGCTCGCCAACATGGGCCAGATCATTCATCCGGGTGTCATGTATGGCCTGTTTCACGACTGGGATGGCCGGCTCTATTCCGATGCTCCTCTGTTCTATCAAGGAATCAACGCAGCGACAGCCGGCGTCCTCCAGCAGTTGAGTGACGAGGTGCAGGCCCTGCGCGCTGATCTGGAGCATCGTTACCCGGGTCTGGACCTGTCGGCGGTGCGGCCACTGGATGAGTGGTTGCGGCGAGCGTATGCTGGCAGCATCACCGATGTCTCATCGCTGGAGAGTTGCTTCCGCACCAATCGAAGCTACGCCGGCCTTCGAGCGCCCATGCAGGCAGTTAACGGCGGGCTGATGCCGGATTTTCACGCTCGCTATCTGGCGGAGGATGTGCCTTATGGCCTCATTGTCACCCGTGGCATCGCTGAGCTGGCCGGCGTTCCGACTCCGTTCATGGACCAGGTGATTCTGTGGGCGCAGGAGCGTCTCGAGAAGGAGTACCTGGTCGAAGGGAAACTGCAGGGACAGGATGTAGCGACTTCCAGAGCTCCGCAGCGATACGGTTTCCAGCAGTTGGATGAATTGATACCGCTGAATGGAGCGGTAGTTGCATCTCAATGATCCGGGGTAGGGGTAGGCCTTGCGCCTGCCCAGCAGGGCGACTCTGCACTCAACTGTGATCGAGGGAAGAGGACACAACATGTAGGGCTGGTTTCCATACCGGCCCCAAGATAGCGAGTAAGAAATCCGCCCTACTCCCGCCGCCACGGTTAAATGTAGAGCGACCACGGTGGAGAAAAAGCCCAAGAAACCTATATAGTGACATTTGTCACCTTAAGTGAGGTGGTGTAAACTGCC
>CAYYSH010000249.1:0-4442 GCA_964474265.1 uncultured Anaerolineales bacterium | reverse complement strand
AGCACATCATCCTTGCTGATTGGTGGCTTCTGCTGGAATGCCAGCCACTCCTCGTAAGTGACATCGTACATTATTTTGGGCTTGGCGGTGGTATTATGTTCCAGGCTGAGCATCCCTTCCTCAGCATCATCAACAGTAGCCACCATAAGTCCCTCCGCATTACACTGGGCACAAGTTACGGCAATCAGCCAGGCACTGCCACGACGTCCTAAAAGCTGGACACCGTGGCGTCCGTACGGTGTCTTGCAAACCGAACATCTCGTCCGAGCAGCCATCTCGACAACGTCGTCGCGTTCTATTTCTCTCATGGTTCACTCGTTTCTATGGGTTATCTGCGACACCGCAGTTCGGTCATTCACTCGTATTATAGAGCCGCACTGTGCCGGCAAGTGCACAGTTGTGGAAATTTGTTGTGAAAGTGCGCAGTCACGCTCCGTTAACAGAATCGTGGCTCCCTACTCCGCATCTTCCTCAGCCGGCTCTATTGTCTCGGGCGACTCTGATTCGTCCTCAGTCGCCTCTACTTCTTCAGACGACTCCTCTTCTTCATCAGTTGCGACAAGAATGCCCTCCTCCTCAAGCGCCTCACGGACGCTCTCGGGAAGCTCTTCCTCTTCCTCGGCCTCGACCACAACAGTTAGCTGCGCAGTCACCTCGGGCAACAGCCTGATCGGGACCTGGAAGGTGCCGAGTTGCTTCAGGGGGTTATCCAAAATGATCTTGCGCCGATCGACTTCGTGGCCCGTGATCTCTTCGATCCGATCCGCAATGTCACCGCTGGTGATGGAGCCATATAGCCGGCCCGTCTCGCCGACTTTGGCCGCGAACACCAATGAAAGGCCTTCCAGAACCTCTTTGAACGCAATCGCATCGTCACGTACGCGCTCGCGCCGGCGCGCTTCTTGCCGCTTCAGATTGTCTACCTGCTTCAAAGCGCCCTCGGTCGCCACGATAGCGAGGCCCTGAGGAAGCAGATAGTTTCGGGCATAGCCGTCCGCAACCTCACAAATGTCCCCAACCTCCCCAAGCTTGGGGAGGTTCTCCGTCAGAATGATCTTCATCCACGCACCTCTTCTTTGATTTCGATTTCAGCCGGGTTTTCCAACACCACCGGCGCTTTGTTCTCGAGAACGACTCGCGTTAGATGGACTTGTGTGGGATACGGTATGTCGATCCCCTCAGCGTCAAATCGCTCTTTTACCCGCCGGCGCAGTTCCCGGGTGACCGCGAACTGCTTTCCGGGCCTGGTCTTGGCAGTCATCCGCAGCACGACCGCCGAATCAGCCAATTCCTGCACACCGACGACCGCCGGCCTGTCCAGGAGCAGCCCATTAAACTCTGGATCGGCCGCCAATTCGTCACCGACAGCCTGGAGAACACCCATTGCGCGGCCGATCGACTCGTCGTAGCCAATACCAATGTCCAGAACGGACTGCGCCCACCCCTCAGTACGATTCGACAGGATCCGAATCTCTCCGTTCGGGATAACGTGACGTGTGCCGTTCACATCCCGCAGGAATGTGGCCCGGAGGGTCATTTTCTCGACCGAGCCACCGATGTCGCCAACCTGTATACTGTCCCCGACACTGAATTGGCGCTCTGCCAGGATAAACAGGCCGGAAATTACGTCCTTCACCAGGGTCTGAGCACCAAAGCCGGCTGCCAGCCCGATGATGCCGGCGCCGGCAAGAAGCGGCGTGATGTTCAGGCCAAACTCGGCCAGGATCATGATGCCGGCTACGATGACGATGAGAACCAGCCCGGTACTTCTAACAATGCTGCTGATTGTCGTTGCGTACTGCTCTCGTTCCTCTGCCAAACCATCACCCTGCCGGGCAAGCATCCGCTCCAGCCGGCGGGTTACAAGGCGCAGAACGTAGTAGGCAACCAGCGACAGGGCCAGAATCAGTAAAATGTGTAATATTGTGCCAACTGCATCGGCAGCAAAGTTGCTAAGGCGAGCTAAGAGAACATCCTGCATTGCAGGTAAATGTTACACTATCTCCCGCCAAATGCAAAATACCCATCACCTCCAGGACCACGCTGGCAGGTCACCGTCGGCAATTCGTTGTGGGGGCGTCTGGCCATCGGCGGCAATCACCCAGACGCCTGATCTTCCCGCGGCATCCCGCGCACTGTACACCAGAGCCGCGCTGTCAGGAGACCACAGCCTGAGGGACTGTGCATACTGATCAAAAAAGGGGAGCAGGGACAGGAATCCGGGCGCCGGCACAAACTTCGCCAGAGCTCGATCTTCCTCGGTCGACAACGCCACAACATGCCACTGTAACCGGAGGCCTTCCTGCTGGAGCACCGAACTGGCCGGCATCAGATCGCCCTGGGGAAGTTGCTCGCCTGTCAGAATCGTGAGGTAGGCAATGGCCCGCCCGTCAGGGGCCCAGAAGAACGCCAGCGCGTTCTTGGTCGAAATGGCGCGGGGTTCACCGCCGGCCCGATCGATGACCTGGACTCTGCCCCAGGCAAACTGACCCAGACCGGCAGGTCGAGGCTGATTGGTCACGACAAATGCCACGCGGTCACCCTGAGGAGACCAGGCGAAAGAAATAGCACCCTGGTATCGGACCAGGACCCGCTGCGGTTGCCCGTGCTCATCCGCCAGGTACAGGGCCGGCCCCTCCTCATCCAGCTCAGCGGCGAAAAGTACCGCGTCGCCCGTCGGAGACCAGGCCGGCGACAGGAACACGGCCGGCCTGTCCAGCAAAACCTCGGGTTGGTCTGCGGTGATGTCCAGCCGGCCAATGCGGCCCAGAGGTTGGGACCCACCGACGTGCGTGATCAAGGCCTGGCCGGTAGGGCTCCACGTGAAATAGAAGGGGGCACCGGTGTCCAACAACCGGGTCTGGCCGTCCAGGCCGGCCAGCCGTAGGGACAGCCCGCCGTCCTCGCTGGCCAAAAAAGCCACCCGCCTGGCATCAGGCGACCAGTACAGGTAAAACGGGCCACTCTCCTGGCTGGAGAACAGAGGCTTTAGCTCGCCGCCGGCCACAGACGCGGCATACAGCGTGTTGGTGGAAATGGACCTCGGGCCGACCTCGACGCCAACAAACGCAATCCACCGGTTGTCTGGCGACCAGGTCGGGAAGCGGTACAGACGACCGCCAGATTGTGTGGGAATCTCAGCATCTGCCGTGACAGCCACCCGGTTGCCACCGTCACGGTCGATGACGTAGATATTGCCATCGGGACCGACGTAGGCAATCCGGTCCACAGCGGCAACCCGGCCATTGTGCGAGCGTAGTTGAAACCACACAACGCCGGCAAGGCCGGCTGTGCACACAAGGGCCAACCCCACCAGCCCGAGCATCACAACACATGTCCATCGGTGTGATGATAACCAATCCATGACTATGCCCCTTCCAATTCCAACTGCCGGCCAGTACAACTCAACTCATTCAACTTAGCGCCTCGATCACCGGGATAAAATCGCGGCCCCGCCTATCGAAGTGGGGCCGCGATGCTGAGCATTCAAACACGAACTACAAGGCACTATACATCCCGCGCATCAAGCACGTGGTCGCCGAGTGCCTCCAATGTGTCTACCAGTTGCTCCTTGCTGACATCGCGCACCTTGATCACAAGTTCGCGCTCACCGGGTGTGTCACCATAGAAAGAACCAACACTCACAATATTCCCTCCCATGTCAAAAATGGTTCTTGCCAGTTCTGCGAGAACACCCTTCCTCTCTGGCACTTCCAGAGTCAGGCGCAGACCAGACTGGCCTCCACCCAGCATTTCGACAAACGTCTTGAAAATGTCGGTCTCGGTGATCACACCAACGACGTGATTTTGCTCATCGACGACGGGCAGCCCACCGATCTTGTTGTCTACAATCAACCGGGCCGCATCTTCGATGGGAGCATCGGGAGTGGTGGTGATGACATTCTCGGTCATGATCTCCCGGACCTGTAGTTTGGAGAGCAAGTAGTTGAGCTCCCACACGCTTAGCGAGGTGGCCGGCGATGGTGAAGCATAAAGCAGGTCACGCTCAGAGACGATGCCGACAAGCTTCCCATGCTTGTCCACCACTGGAAGTCGTCGAAACCGATGCTCGCGCATCAATTTCAGAGCCTCTTGAAATGGGGTATCAGGGGTAATCGTGATGGGCTCAGAACTCATGCGATCGCGTACAAACATGCTTGTCCCTCCTAGAATGATGTTCTTCGTAGACGCGCCATGCAGTGAAGTGCAAGCTATGTTACTCCGCTGCGCACGCGGCTTGCTGACTACTGATACTGCGTATCCGCTGCGCAAATGCCAGCCATCTCGCTCGCGGTTAGCTTCCTCAAACCAAACTATAGCACCTGGTTCCAGCAAAGTCAACAAACTGGCGTTTTCCATCTGGCATTTAGACACCGCCTGGTGTATAATTGACAGGAGTTACGCAGTGAGATTGTTCGTCCTGCCAACCCATGTCATTCTGA
>CAYYSH010000248.1:0-4445 GCA_964474265.1 uncultured Anaerolineales bacterium | reverse complement strand
TAGAGTCTCATGGCCATTTGCACATCCCTATTCCGGTGCACACAGTACACATCATCATGGTGCGCGTGTGCTGATACCCACAGCTAGGCCAAACGGGCCGGCTGGTGCCTGGTTAACTCATCCCTCAGATTGTTGGTCAGACAGAAAAAGCTTGATGTTATGTCAAATATACACGGGGTTATGTCATAACTATGCGACGTGAACAAATAACCATCCAACAGGCCATTGCTCAGTACCTGGATCACGTGAAGGCCTCCCAGTCTCTGGGAACGGCGCGAACTTATTCAACCGGGTTGCGTCACTTTGCCCGCTACCTGACAGACAAGTCCCTTCCACCTGAGACGACGGACATAGCCGCTCTCACGCTCCCCGTCGCCCATGGGTTCATCACCTGGCTCTATGACTACTTGCTGGAGGAAGTAGCCGGCGGTGAAGCCGAGAAAATTTCTGAAGCTACTAAGGGGACGTACTTCTCAGCCGTCACGGGCTTCCTGGAGTATCTCGTTGTCGAGTCACAGCTTCTGCCGATGAGCACAGAGGAATATGATCGGCTACGCAAGGCATTGTCCCAGGCAGCGAAGCGCCGGCGTCGGCATGAACTCCCTCCCGACAAGTTACCCTCACGCGAGATTGTGACGGCGCTATTAGCGGAAGCCAGAAGACCTTTGGACCTATCGAAAGAGATCACCGACCGCGAGCGACGCCGGCAAGAGCTGATCCGCCTGCGGAACATCGCCATCGTTGAGGCGTTGATCAGCTCCGGCATGCGGGTGGGTGAACTGGTGCGCCTGGAGCGAGGCCATCTGCTGTACGATGTCCAGGGCGCCATCGTCAAGTATGCCAAGGGCAAGAAGGAGCGAGAGGTGCTCTTCTCAGAGTCTGCCTGGCAAGCCATCCAGACCTACCTCCAAGCGCGCCAAGACAGCGCCCAGGGGCGTCCCATTGCCGGCCTGCCCGTCTTTGCGCGCCATGATCGCGGCGCCGGCTCACGCGTGCTACCGCTGACTACACGCAGTGTGCAGAACATCTTCCTGAATCTGGCTCGCCGGGCCGGGATTCTCGAGCGCTTCCATCTAACGCCCCACACTCTCCGTCACTTCTTTGCCACCGAATTCCTGAGCGAGACCGGCGATCTGGCGCTTACTCAATATGCGCTGGGTCACGCCTCCCCGACCACAACGCGGATCTACGCTCAAACCAAGCGTGAGGACTACCGACGAGCACATCGGCATATCTTTGGATCACGCAAGAGCCGGCACGAGGAAGACTAAGCCGCTGATGACAGACAGGCCGGCTGTTGCCTAATGGCCCCAAACGGGCTCTCCGGGCTTGCGCCTTTCGCCCCTCTCTGATAGAATGGGAATACGATTGATGTGACGCGAAAGTACTGATACCGCCAGCCTCAAATGGCAGTATTCCCCATGAACAAGATTCTGCAAGACAAAGTTGCCATCGTCACAGGAGGAGGACAGGGGCTAGGGCAGGCCATATGCTGGCGACTGGCGCGCGAAGGCTGCCACGTCGTGGTGGCCGACCTGAACGAGGAGACCGCCGCCGAGACGGCAACCGCCATCACGCAGTATCTCCAACGCGCAGGCGCTGCCGGCCAGCGGGCCATCGCCCTCAAGGTGGATGTGACCGATGAGGCCCAGGTGGCGGCCATGGTTGACCGCACGGTGCAGGAGTTTGGGCGCCTCGACATCCTGGTTGCCAACGCCGGCATCCTCATTGCCGGCGAAATCAGCGAATTCCCGGCTGAGCAGTGGCGCGCCGTGATAGTCAATCTGTTCGGCTATTTCCTGTGTGCCAAGCATGCTGCTCGAGTCATGAAGGCTCAGCGCAGCGGCGTCATCATCCAGATCAACTCCAAGTCGGGCAAGAAAGGGAGCTACAAGAACTCGGCCTATGCCGCCTCCAAGTTTGGTGGCATCGGGCTGACCCAGAGCATTGCCCTTGAATTGGCCGAATACGGTGTGCGGGTCAACGCTGTCTGCCCCGGCAACCTGCTCGATTCCCCCCTGTGGGTCAACTCCCTCTACAAGCAATACGCCGAAAGATGGGGCATCAGCGAAGAGGAGGTGCGCCAGAGGTACATTGACCAGGTGCCGATGAAGCGCGGCTGCACCTACGACGACGTGTGCAACGTTGTCGTCTTCCTGGCTTCGGAGCAGGCCGGCTACATGACAGGCCAGGCCATCAACGTGACCGGCGGCCAGGAGATGCGGTAGCCGGCAGGTTGATTTCGGGGGAATCCCGCTGTATACTTTGTCAGACTCGGTACTTGGGAATCTAGCTCGTGGAGCAGCCTTTCCAGGCTGCTGGCAGGCTAGAACGCCTGCCCCACAAGGAGAACCAACGATGTTGCCAGAAGAGAAGAAACAATACTACACCGTGGACGAATACTTCGCCCTGGAAGAGACAGCCGAATACAGAAGTGAGTATTATCAGGGGGAAATATTCGCCCTGGCCGGCGGGTCAGCAAATCACAATCGTATAGCCGGCAATGTATTCGTCGCCCTGAGCAACGCTCTCCGGGCAAAACCGTGCGAAGCGTTTGTCAGTGATTTGCGCCTCTGGGTGAAGCAGGTGGGTCTCTACACCTACCCCGACGTGATGGTCGTTTGCGGCGGCCTCGAGTTCGCTCACGAGCGGACGGATACCATCACGAACCCGACCGTTATCTTTGAGGTGCTTTCACCATCAACTGAAAACTATGACCGGGGTAAGAAGTTCGAGTTCTATCGCACGCTAGAGACGCTCAAAGAGTATGTGCTTATTGACCAGGAGCGAATCCACGTTGAGCATTATCGGCTGCTGGAAGAGGGACGGTGGTTGCTGACAGTGTTCGACGATGAGGCGGGCACGCTCACACTGGAGTCAATAGGCATCGAGATACCGGTGAGCGATATGTACGAGAGGGTTGACTGGGAGGCGCGATAGCACCTCACCTGAATGCCATGGGCAAGTCGGTTATACGCTACCCCACAGCGCGTGATCCCCTGTCAAGCGAGTGAGCAAGCTCGCTTCCGCTCAACAGAGATTATCCGAGGAGGTTTTTTGCGATGGAGGCTACAATGCCGGCCAGCGCTGAGGACGCGTCGGCGCTCATCGAAGAGCGAGGACTGACCAAGGAGGAACTGATCACCTGCCTGCGCCAGATGATGGAGATTCGTGCGTTCGAGGACAACATCCACGAATTGCTGACCCGGGCCGTTCTGAGAGGGGCATCGCACCTGTCAGCCGGCCAGGAAGCCGTTGCAGTGGGCGCCATCAGCGCTCTGCGGGATGACGACCTGATCACCAGCACCCATCGGGGGCACGGACACTGCCATGCCCACGGCGACAAGGTGGCAAAGACGCCCCAGGCCAAACAGGAGCACTTCAACAAGATGATGGCCGAGGTGCTGGGGCGCTCTGGCGGCTACTGCAAGGGCAAAGGCGGCTCAATGCACATCGCCGACGTGGCCCACGGCAACCTGGGTGCTACCGGCATCGTCGGCGGCAACATCCCCGTCGCGACCGGCGCAGCGTTGGCACAGAAACTCCTGGGCACAGACCGGGTCGTGCTCTGCTTTTTCGGAGATGGCGCGGTGAACACCGGCAACTTCCACGAATCGTTGAACCTGGCCAGCGTGTGGGACTTGCCTGTCGTTTACGTGGTTGAGAACAACCAGTACGCCATGTCCGTCCCCTGGGAGAAAGTAAGTCGTGTGCAGGATGCGGCCGATCGCGCCTGTGCGTACGACATACCGGGTGTCGTGGTGGATGGCCAGGACGTGCTGGCGGTGCGCGAAGTGGTCAGCCAGGCAGTTGAACGCGCCCGTCGGGGCGAAGGTCCCTCGTTGATCGAAGCCAAGACATATCGCTGGTACGGGCATTCGCACTCTGATCCGCGTGCCTATCGGACTCGGGAGGAGGAAGCTGCCTGGAAGCAGCGCGATCCGATCCAGTTGCTTAAGGCGAAGCTTCAGGACCTGGGAATGCTGACCCAGGCTGAATTTGAGCAACTGGAAGAGCAGGTGCAGGCGAAACTGGCCCAGGCGATGGCCTACGCCGAGGCATCGCCGGAGCCGGCCCCGGATGAGCTCTACACCGACGTGTAGGCGCCCTCGAAGTTCACCGCCGCCGACGTCGAGGCGGAGCAGAAACTGCGTGAGTGGGTGCGCCACAACCCCCACATGCGCGTGATCTCGTACGCCGAGGCGTTGCGAGAAGCCATGCGCGAGGAGATGTTGCGGGATGAACGCGTGTTTCTCATCGGCGAGGACATCGGGCTCTACGGCGGCGCTTACGGGGTCACCCGGGGGCTGTGGGAGGAGTTTGGCGATTCGCGGGTGCTCGATACGCCCATCTCCGAAGCCACTATCGGCGGGGCAGCGGTCGGCGCGGCTATGGCCGGCATGCGCCCCATCGCCGAGTTCATGTACGTTGACTTCACGCCCCTG